>NZ_JBHVEE010000003.1:400-185780 GCF_042802415.1 Streptomyces sp. NPDC057486
GACCGCGGTGGGCGTCCCGGTGGTGGCTTCGAGCGTCGTGACGACCGGCCGCGTGGGCCCCGTCGCGACGACGACAGCCGCGGCGGCGGGTTCCGCCGTGACGACAGTCGGCCCATGAGCGGCGGCGACCGCGGCGGGTTCCGTCGCGACGACAGCCGTGGCGGTGGCGGCGCCGGTAGGTTCCCCCGCGATGATCGTGCGCCGCGTCGTGAGGACGACCGTGGTGGGTACCGTGGACCGCGTCGTGATGACGACCGCGGTGGGCGTCCCGGTGGTGGCTTCGAGCGTCGTGACGACCGGCCGCGTGGGCCCCGTCGCGACGACGACAGCCGCGGCGGCGGGTTCCGTCGTGACGACAGCCGTGGTGGCGGTGGGTACCGCGGACAGCGGGACGACCGCGAGCGAGGTGGGTACCGCGGACAGCGGGACGACCGTGACCGTGGTGGATATCGCGGACAGCGGGACGAGCGTGGTGGCTACGACCGGGACCGTGAGCCGATCAAGCGGCTTCCCATCCCTGACGACGTCACCGGTGACGAGATCGACAAGGATGTGCGGCAGGAGCTGATGAGCCTGCCGAAGACCCTGGCCGAGGATGTTGCCCGCAACCTCGTCATGGTCGCCCGGCTCATCGACGAGGACCCCGAGCAGGCGTACGCGTACTCGCGCATTGCGCTGCGGCTGGCCTCGCGGGTGGCTGCGGTGCGGGAGGCGGCCGGCTTTGCCGCGTACGCGACGCAGAAGTACTCGGAGGCGCTGGCCGAGTTCCGGGCGGCGAAGCGGATGACCGGTTCCGTGGAGCTGTGGCCCGTCATGGCCGACTGCGAGCGTGGACTCGGGCGGCCCGAGCGGGCGTTGGCCATGGCCGGCGAGCCCGAGGTGCAGAAGCTGGACAAGGCCAGCCAGGTCGAGATGCGCCTGGTGGCCGCCGGGGCGCGCAGGGACATGGGGCAGATCGATGCCGCCATCGTCACCCTGCAGAGCTCCGAGCTCGCATCGAGCGCCGTGCACCCGTGGACGCCGCGACTGCGCTATGCGTACGCCGATGCGCTGCTGGCCGCGGGGCGCGAGGACGAGGCGCGTGAGTGGTTCGCGAAGGCCCTGGAGGCCGACAAGGACGGTGCCACCGACGCGTCGGACCGGCTCGCCGAGCTGGACGGTGTCGAGTTCGTCGACGCTCTCGGTGAGAGCGACGACGAGGACACGGTCGAGGCCGAAGCCGGCACCGACACCGATGTCGATGATGCGGATGAGGGCGGGTCGGCGAAGGCGTAGGACATGAGAGAGGGCGGCATCCCGCAAGGGACGCCGCCCTCTTTTTTTGTGTCCTGCGTCCGTGCCCGCCGTCAGCCGAGGGCGAGGCTCCGCAGGACCAGGCCCGTGGCCGGCTTGGGGCCGAACGAGGTCGACTTGCGGGGCATGGTGACTCCCTGTCGGGCCAGGTCCCGGACGACTTCTTCGCGTACCGGATGCATCAGGACCGCGGTGGCGTTGCGGCGCTCGGCCTGTTCCACGGCTGCCTCGGTGTCGTGTATGTACGCGATGCGTTCCGGGCTGTCGGGGATCTGCCACACATGGTCGAGCAGCGTCGCGTGCAGCACCGTCGCATCGAGAGTGCGCCAGGCGGGTGGGCGGTCGGCCGGGATCGTGCGGGCCAGCAGTGCCTCGTCCGGGCGGTCGACGAGATGGAACCGGCCGTCGCCTGCCAGCAGGAAGGCGTTGCCCTCGGCGGCCGCCTCGGCGAGGGCGTCGAGGGCCACGGGGAGTGGTTCATCGATGTCGCGGACGCGGAAGGTGCCGTTCAACGCGGCCAGGGCGTCGGCGACGGGGAGGCGGTGCAGCAGCCGGTGGATGGCGCGGACCCGGAGCGGGTAGCGGGCCGTGTCGACGAGGAGGACCAGGCCGAAGTCCCAGGGGCCCGGGTCGGTGTGTTCCTGCTGCAGCCGGAGGTAGGTGGCCCATCGGTGGTGGCCGTCGGCGATGAGCGCCTGGTGGCGGGCGAGGTCGGTCTCGATCTCGGACCGGTCGGCCGGGTCGGTGACCGCCCAGAGCCGGTGCCGGTAGCCGTCCTCGGTGGTCGTCGCGAGCAGCGGCGGCCGGTGGATGGTGCGCTCGATCACAGCGGTCGCGCCGGTCGGGTCGCCCTCGCTGCGGTAGGTGAGCAGGAGCGGTTCCAGGTGGGCGGCTGTGGTGCGCATCAGGTTGGCGCGATCCTCGACGACATGGGCCATGACGTCCTCGTGCGGCAGGACGATGCCGTCGGCGGGGGAGGAGAGCGCCAGTGCTCCCACGATGCCGCGCTGCAGGATCTCGCCGCTGCGCTGCTCGTAGACGTAGAGCGCGGGCTCGCTCTCGGGGACCAGTATGCCCTCGTCGAGCCAGCGGTTCAGAGTCTCGGCGGCCTGCTCCTGGCGGGCGGCGGGCGTGTCGGCCTGCGGCAGGATCAACCTGACGATGTTGTGCGGGTCCGCCGATTCCAGGTGGTGCAGCCCGTCGGGGCGCACGACGACGTCGTACGGCGGTGAGGTCACCGCCGCGAGACTGCCGACCCGCTCGGGGACGTAGCGAAGACCGCGGAACGGGATCAGGCGCAGTCCCTGGCCGGTGGGACCTGGTGTCTTCATTTCTGCATCGTATGTGCGTTGTGGCGATGCGCGATGATCGGGGGAGAAGCATGCAATGAGGAGCGTAAAGATATGAGTCAGGTGAGCAGGAACCGGCCGAGCGGGATCAGCACTGCGCTGAGCGAGGCGTACGACACGGCTCTGCTGGATCTTGACGGGGTGGTGTACGCGGGCGGCCACGCGATCGTGCATGCCGTCGATTCGCTGGGCGTCGCGCGGGACCGCGGCATGCATCTCGCGTACGTGACCAACAATGCGCTGCGTACGCCGGCTGCCGTGGCGGACCATCTGACCGAGCTCGGAGTGCCGGCCGAGCCCGCCGACGTGATCACCTCGGCGCAGGCGGTGGCCCGGCTGATGGCCGATCAGCTGCCTGCCGGGGCTCGGGTGCTCGTGGTCGGAGGTGAGGGGCTGAAGGTCGCGCTGGAGGAGCGCGGGCTGGTGCCGGTGGAGTCGGCGGACGACGAGCCGGTGGCGGTGGCGCAGGGGTACGGCGGTCCCGACATGGCGTGGGGGCGGTTCGCGGAGGCTGCATACGCGATCAACCGTGGGGTGCCGTGGTTCGCGTCCAACACCGATCTGACGATTCCGAGCGCCCGGGGGATCGCGCCGGGCAATGGTGCGGCGGTCGAGGTCGTACGGATCGCCACCGGTGCCGAGCCGCAGGTCGCGGGGAAGCCCCTGCCGCCGATGCACCGTGAGACCGTGCTGCGGACCGGGGCGGAGCGGCCGCTGGTGGTCGGGGACCGGCTGGACACGGACATCGAGGGTGCGTTCAACGGTGGAGTGGACTCACTGCTGGTGCTCACCGGGGTGACGGACGCGGCGCAGCTGGTGGCGGCCGAGCCGAAGCACCGGCCGACGTATGTGGATGCGGATCTGCGGGGACTGCTCACCGGGCAGCCCGAGGTGACGGAGAACGGCGGTGGGTTCGGCTGCGGTGGCTGGACGGCCGTGGTGCGCGGCGACGAGCTGGCGCTGGAGGGCGACGGGGACGTGCTCGACGGGCTGCGGGCGCTGTGCGGGGCCGCCTGGTCGTACGCCGGTGAGGGGGCGTGCCGGCTTGATGCGGGGAAGGCGGTGGCCAGGCTCGGGCTGTAGTCCGGCGGCAGCCGGAGGGAGCTGCGCGCGGGGCGTGGGCAACTGGGCGGGAGGGTCCGGGAGTTCGCCGGGGCGACGGATCCTTGCGGGATGAATCGGGCGTATGCGGCGTTCCGTTGCGTACGGAGGCCGGGCGACTCGACAACTTAAGAGGGTAGGCTAACCTAACCTCGTGTTGGTCGAGAGTCCGCCAGAGCCGAGCGCAGGTCCCAGAGCCGCGCCGGTGACATCCGCGCCCCCCGGGCGCCATGCGATCCGTGCCGCAGGGCTGTTGATGGCCGTGGTCGCGCTGGTGCTGGTATGCCTCGCGAGTGTCGCGATCGGTGCCAAGGCGCTGCCCCTCGCCGATGTCTGGCACGGTCTGTTCCACGCCTCGGGGACCCATGGCGATGTCCTCGTGCGGGAGGTGCGCATCCCGCGGACCGTGCTCGGGCTGATCGTCGGCACCGCGCTCGGCCTCGCCGGTGCGGTGATGCAGGCCCTGACCCGTAACCCGCTGGCGGAACCCGGACTGCTCGGGGTCAACGCAGGAGCCTCGGCAGCTGTCGTCTCCGCGATCAGCTTCTTCGGTGTCACCTCGCTGACCGGGTACGTGTGGTTCGCGTTCCTCGGCGCCGCGGTCGTGTCGGTCGCGGTGTACCTGCTCGGTGGCAGCCGGTCCGCGACACCTGTACGCCTCGCCCTCGCAGGGACCGCGGCCAGCGCCGCGCTGTTCGGCTATGTCAACGCCGTACAGCTGCTGGACGCGGCGGCGCTCGACCGGCTGCGGTTCTGGACGGTCGGGTCGCTGGCCTCGGCGAACATGGAGACCGTCGGCAAGGTGTGGCCGTTCATCGCGGTCGGTGTCGTCCTCGCACTGCTCATCGCCCGGCCGCTGAACGCCCTGGAGATGGGCGACGACACCGCCAGGGCGCTCGGCGCCCACCTGACCCGCACCCGCGTCCTCGCGATGCTCGCCGTCACTCTGCTGTGCGGGGCCGCGACCGCCGCCTGCGGGCCGATCGTCTTCATCGGGCTGATGATCCCGCACCTGGTGCGCGCGATCACCGGCCCCGACATGCGGTGGATCCTGCCCTACGCGGCCGTGCTCGCCCCGGTGCTGCTGCTCGGCGCTGACGTGGTGGGGCGGGTGATCGCCCGGCCGTCCGAGCTGCAGGTCGGCATCGTCACCGCGCTGCTCGGCGGTCCCGTCTTCATCCATCTCGTACGCCGCAAGAGGATGGCCCAGCTGTGAAGGCCATGAAGACCCGTACGAAGGGCGGGGCCGGCACGGTTCGGGCCGTACGGACCGGCGGGGGGCTCTCCTTCCGGGTGGACGTCCGGGCGTTCGTGGTGATCGTGCTCCTCGCCGCTGTGGCAGCCGGGGCCGGGATCGTGCTCATCGGCAGCGGCGACTACACGATGACGCCCGGCGAGGTCGTCAGCACGCTGCTCGGACACGGCACCTTCCAGCAGGAGTTCATCGTCACGGACCTGCGCCTGCCACGGGTCCTCGTCGGGCTCCTGGTCGGGGCGGCGCTCGGGGTCGGCGGTGCCGTGTTCCAGACCATCTCCCGCAACCCGCTCGGCAGCCCCGACGTGCTCGGCTTCGGCCAGGGTGGCACCGTCGGTGCGCTGACCGTGATCGTCCTCTTCCAGGGCGGGGCCGCCGCGGTCGCGGGCGGCGCCGTGGTCGGCGGGCTGCTCACCGGCGCCGCGGTGTACCTGCTGGCGTGGAAACGAGGGGTCCACGGCTACCGGCTGGTGCTCGTCGGTATCGGCGCGGCCGCGATGCTCACCGCCGCCACCCAGTATCTGATCACCAAGGCCAACCTGGTGGACGCGACCCGCGCCGTCGTCTGGATGACCGGCTCGCTGGACGGGCGCGACTGGGCGCAGGTCCGGCCGCTGCTGGTGGTGTGCGGCCTGCTCATTCCGTTGGTGCTCGGGCACGGGCGGGCGCTGCGCATGATGGAGATGGGCGACGACGCCGCGTACGCCCTGGGGGTACGGGTGGAACGCACCCGGCTCGTCCTGATGGGCTGCGCCGTGCTGCTCGTCGCCGTCGCCACCGCCGCCGCCGGCCCCATCGCCTTCGTTTCGCTGAGCGCCCCGCAGTTGGCCCGTCGGCTCACTCGCTCACCCGGGCCCAATCTGGCGCCCGCCGCCTTCATGGGGGCCGCGCTGCTGCTCGTCGCCGACTGGATCGCGATGGACTCCTTCGGCGACCGGCAGCTGCCGGTCGGTGTTGTCACCGGCGTGCTGGGTGGCTGCTACCTGCTGTGGCTGCTCGTCTCCGAGCGTAGGGCGGGGCGGATATGAGAACCCGCAGGACGGTGAATCCGCCCCGTAGGACCAGCCCGTCGATGACCCATCCCACCGACTCCCGGAGTACGACCATGCAGCGCCTCACCGCGGATTCGGTGACCCTCGGCTACGACCAGCGGGTCATCGCGGAGAACCTCTCGGTCGAGATCCCCGACAACTCGTTCACCGTGATCGTCGGCCCCAACGCCTGTGGGAAGTCCACGCTGCTGCGGGCACTGTCCCGGATGCTCAAACCGAGCCGGGGGCAGGTGCTGCTGGACGGGCAGACGATCCATGCGATGCCCGCGAAGAAGGTCGCGAAGACCCTGGGGCTGCTGCCGCAGTCCTCGATCGCGCCCGACGGCATCACCGTCGCGGACCTGGTGGCACGCGGTCGGTATCCGCATCAGGGGCTGCTGCGGCAGTGGTCGCCGGACGACGAACGCATTGTCGAGGAATCGATGATGTCGACCGGTGTCCGCGAGCTGGCCGATCGCTATGTCGACGAACTGTCCGGCGGTCAGCGGCAGCGTGTCTGGATCGCGATGGCGCTTGCGCAGGAGACGCCGCTGCTGCTGCTCGACGAGCCGACGACGTACCTCGACATCCAGCACCAGATCGATGTCCTCGACCTGTGCGCGGAGCTGCATGAGACGCGCGGGCGGACGTTGGTCGCCGTGCTCCACGACCTGAACCACGCCGCGCGCTACGCCACGCATCTGATTGCCATGCGCGGGGGCGAGGTCATTGCCGAGGGGCCGCCGGGAGACGTGGTCACGGCGGAGCTGGTGGAGCGGGTGTTCGGGCTGCGGTGCCAGGTGATCGATGATCCGGAGACGGGGACGCCGTTGGTGGTGCCGGCCGCACGGGGCGCGCGTAACGCGCGGGGCGCGCGCGTTACGGATTCGGTGGGAGCCTGAGCGGGACTGCACTGCCTGTCGGCGCGCTCTGTCCTCGATCGCCGGACGGGTTTGATTCCGGCGGGCGTGATCGATCAGCGCGGCAGGCCTGACGGTGTGGGTGTGGCCGGTTGCCCCAGTGGTCCGGGGGTGCTTGTACTACAGCAGTGTTCTGAGGCGCATGAGGTCTCGGAGGCTTGCCTCCAGCCGGACCCGGCCCGAGGCCCAGGCCTTTGCGAAGTTCAGGTTCCCGTTCACCATGGCCACCAGGTCGTCGCCGTTCATCGCGAGCCGGATCTCGGCCTTCTCGCTCGGCGGGCCCTCGATCGTGTCGAGTACCTGGATCCGGCCGTCCTTGAGACGGCCGGTGAAGGTGATCCCGAGATCCTTGATGTGACAGCTCAGCGAGCGGTCCAGGGCAGCCGCGCTGCGCACGTCGCCCTCGGCCGTCGCGAGGTTGTCGGAAAGTCTGTCGAGTGCGCTGCGGCACTCCGCCATGGTCGCCATCGTGACTGACGGTACCCCAGGCCTTCGCGGTAGCGTTTCCGCATGAGCGACTTGATGCCGGAAGCCGCGGCTGCACCCGGGGAATCGGTGGAGACGGCCGGCCCCGCACCCGAGCCCGCAGCCCCCGCCCCCCTAGGCGTCACGCGCACCCCCACCGGCCACGCCGAGATCGACGCGGGGCTGGAGCGGCTGGCCGATGCGGACCACCTCCCGGCGGAGGGACACATCGAGGTGTACGAGGATGTACACCGTGGGCTGCGCGATGCGCTGACCGCGCTGGATGCCCGGCCCGCACCCGCACCGGTACCCGCACCGATGCCCCCGTACAACAACAGGAGCTGAACCGAACGTGGCAGGAGTGGCACGTCGCCGCCTCGACGCCGAGCTGGTACGCCGAAAGCTCGCCCGCTCACGCGAGCATGCGAGCCAGCTGATCGCCGCAGGGCGGGTGACCGTCGGCGGCAACACCGCGACCAAACCCGCCACCCAGGTCGAGACCAGCGCCGCGGTCGTCGTCATCAAGGACGACAGCGACCCCGAGTACGTCTCGCGCGGCGGGCACAAGCTCGCGGGCGCCCTCGCCGCCTTCGTACCCCTCGGGCTGAAGGTCGAGGGACGGCGGGCGCTGGACGCAGGGGCGTCGACCGGTGGATTCACCGACGTGCTGCTGCGGGCCGGAGCCGGTCATGTCGTCGCCGTCGACGTGGGCTACGGGCAGCTCGCCTGGTCGCTGCAGTCCGATGAACGCGTCACCGTCAAGGACCGCACCAACGTACGTGAATTGACGCTGGAGGCGATCGACGGCGAGGCGGTGGACCTGGTGGTCGGCGATCTGTCGTTCATCCCGCTGGGGCTCGTCCTGCCTGCTCTGGCGCGCTGTGCCGCCCCCGACGCGGACCTGGTCCTGATGGTCAAGCCGCAGTTCGAGGTCGGCAAGGAGCGGCTGGGCAGCGGTGGCGTGGTACGCAGCCCCGAGCTGCGGGCCGAAGCGGTACGGGAGGTCGCGCGCCGGGCCTGGGGGCTGGGCCTCGGAGTGCGCGGAGTGACCGCGAGCCCACTGCCCGGGCCTTCCGGCAATGTCGAGTATTTTCTCTGGCTGCGGGCCGGAGCGCCTGAGCTGGATCCCGCGGATGTCGACCGTGCAGTGGCGGAGGGGCCTCGTTGACGACGAATGCGGCACGAACAGTCTTTCTTTTGGCGCATACCGGCCGACCGGCCGCGATCCGCAGCGCCGAGCTCGTGGTGCAGGGGCTGCTGCGCAGCGGACTCGGGGTACGGGTCCTTGCCGCGGAGGCCGCCGACCTGCCGCTCCCGACGGCCGTGGAGACGGTCGACGACGCGACGCCCGCGGCGGTCGACGGCTGTGAGCTGCTGATCGTCCTCGGCGGGGACGGGACGCTGTTGCGCGGCGCCGAGATCTCCCGGGCCTCCGGGGTGCCGATGCTCGGTGTCAACCTCGGCCGGGTCGGCTTCCTCGCCGAGGCCGAGCGGGACGACCTGGACAAGGTGGTCGACCGGGTCGTCACCCGGGCTTACCGGGTCGAGGAGCGCATGACGATCGACGTCCTCGTGCACAGCAACGGCGACATCGTCCACACCGACTGGGCGATGAACGAAGCGGCCGTGCAGAAGGTGTCGCCCGAGCGGATGCTCGAGGTCGTCCTGGAGATCGACGGGCGCCCGGTCACCGGCTTCGGCTGCGACGGGATCGTCTGTGCGACACCGACCGGCTCCACCGCGTACGCCTTCTCGGCGGGCGGGCCGGTGGTGTGGCCGGAGGTCGAGGCGCTGCTGATGGTCCCGATCAGCGCCCACGCCCTGTTCGCCAAACCGCTGGTGACGTCGCCGACCTCGGTGCTCGCCGTCGAGGTCCAGCCGCACACACCGCACGGGGTGCTGTGGTGCGACGGGCGCAGGACCGTGGAGCTGCCGGCCGGAGCGCGGGTCGAGGTGCGGCGCGGCGCCGTGCCCGTGCGGCTGGCGCGGCTGCACCAGGCCTCGTTCACGGACCGGCTGGTGGCGAAGTTCGCGTTGCCCGTCTCGGGGTGGCGGGGCGCGCCCCACTGATCGCGTCGGTGCCGCAGATCACGGCCCTCCGGCGCACGGGAGAGTGAATCCGCGGCCGGGGCCCGTCGCACACCGGGGTCCGGACCTCGTAAGGTCGTGTCCGTGTTGGAGGAGATGCGGATACGGTCGCTCGGAGTCATCGACGACGCGGTGGTGGAGCTGTCACCAGGGTTCACCGCGGTGACGGGCGAGACCGGCGCGGGCAAGACCATGGTCGTCACCAGCCTGGGGCTGCTGCTCGGCGGGCGCGCCGACCCCGCCCTGGTGCGGATCGGTGCCAAGGCTGCCGTCGTCGAGGGACGGATCACGGTGTCCGCCGGTGACGCGGCCGCGGTACGGGCCGAGGAGGCCGGGGCCGAAATCGACGAGGGTGCGCTGCTGATCAGCCGTACCGTTTCCGCGGAGGGGCGCTCGCGTGCCCATCTCGGCGGACGGTCCGTGCCGGTGGGCGTCCTCACCGAACTCGCCGACGAACTCGTCGCCGTGCACGGCCAGACCGACCAGCAGGGGCTGCTCAAGCCCGCGCGGCAGCGGCAGGCCCTGGACCGGTATGCGGGCGACGGTGTCGCCGTGCCCCACGCCAAGTACGCGGCGGCGTACCGGCGGCTGCGGGCCGTCGTCACGGAGCTCGACGAGCTGACCACGCGCGCCCGCGAACGAGCCCAGGAAGCGGATCTGCTTCGCTTCGGACTGGGCGAGATCGCCGGCGTCGAACCGCTGCCCGGCGAGGACACCGACCTCGCCGCCGAGGCCGAACGGCTCGGTCACGCCGAAGCGCTTGCGTCCGCGGCCGCCCTGGCGCACGCCGCGCTCGCGGGCAACCCGGAGGACCAGGAGGGCGTCGACGCGACGACCGTCGTCGCCGCGGCCGGGCGGGCGCTCGACGCCGTCCGCGCCCACGACCCGGCGCTCGCCGCGCTCGCCGACCGGATCGGTGAGATCTCCATCCTGCTCGCCGATGTGGCGGGCGAACTGGCCGGGTACGCCGACCAGCTGGACGCCGACCCGTTGCGGCTCGCCGCGGTGGAGGAGCGGCGTGCCGCGCTCACCGCGCTCACCCGCAAGTACGGCGAGGACATCGCCGCCGTTCTCGCCTGGGCCGAGGACGGGGCCGACCGGCTCACCGAACTCGAGGGCGACGACGACCGGATCGGCGAGCTGACGGCCGAGCGGGACGCGCTGCGGGCCGAACTCTCCGGACTCGGACAGGCACTGACCGATGCGCGAACGGCGGCGGCGGCACTCTTCGCCGAAGCGGTGACCGAGGAACTGGCCTCCCTCGCCATGCCGCACGCCCGGGTCTCCTTCGACATCCGGCAGACCGACGCGGCGGACGAGGCGTCCGGCATCGACATCGGCGGGCGGAGCGTGCTCTACGGTCCGTCCGGCGCCGACGAGGTGGAACTGCTGCTGGCCCCGCACCCCGGCGCCCAGCCCCGGCCGATCGCCAAGGGCGCGTCGGGCGGTGAGCTGTCCCGGGTGATGCTCGCCGTCGAGGTGGTGTTCGCGGGCTCCGACCCCGTACCCACGTACCTCTTCGACGAGGTCGACGCGGGCGTCGGCGGCAAGGCGGCCGTCGAGGTCGGGCGGCGGCTGGCGAAGCTCGCCAAGTCCGCGCAGGTGGTCGTCGTCACGCACCTGCCGCAGGTGGCGGCGTTCGCCGACCGGCAGCTGCTGGTCGAGAAGACGGTCGACGGCGCGGTGACCCGGAGCGGTGTCACGGTCCTGGAGGGCGAGGACCGGGTGCGGGAGCTGTCCCGGATGCTCGCGGGGCAGGAGGACTCGGAGACGGCGCGGGCGCATGCGGAGGAGCTGCTGGCCGCGGCGCGGACGGACGGGTAGGCGACGGCGCACCGCTGCGGGGCGTCTTCGCCGTTCGGTGCGGGGACGGGCCGGCTTCGGTGTCTGCGGCGCGACGCGGTGTGCGGGCGGGCCTCGGCGCCCCTGCGTCCGAGCGCTCGGGGCGGACTCGTAGCCTGGCGGACATGGGAGCAATGATCAGCAGGGCCGCCGCCGGTGCCGTCGCCGCCGGGGTCGCGGGCGGGGTGTACCGGGTGCTGCGGAGGCGGCCGCGCCCGGGGTGGTTGCGGACCAACTACGCGGGGCACACCGTCGATCTGTATGCCGGGCCCGCCGTCGCGCTCGGTGCGGCCGCCGGGGCCGCCGTGCTCCCACTGCCGCCCCGCACCCGGACCGCCGCCGTCCTCGCCGTGCTGGCCGCCGGGGGCTGCGGGGCGTACGACGACTTCGTCGGCGCCGACGATTCGCGCCGCGGGTTCCGCGCCCATCTCACCGCGCTGCGGCACGGCGAGGTGACCAGTGGCGCCGTGAAGCTCTTCGGTATCGGGGCGGCCGGGCTCGCTGCCGGCGCGCTGCTGAAGGAACGGCCCGTCGACCGGGTCCTCGCCGGTGTCGTGATCGCCGGAACCGCTCATCTCGTCAACCTGACGGACCTGCGGCCGGGCGTCGCGACCGCCACCGTGCTGGCTCTCGGGACCCCGGGGCTGGTCCGGGGCGGACTCGGTGCCGCGCCGATGGGGGCCGTGGCAGCCCTCGCCGCCGAGGAGCTGGGGGAACGCACCATGATCGGGGACGCGGGGGCGCACGCCCTGGGCGCGGCCGTCGGTCTCGCGATCGTTGCAGGCAACGGCCGCGGCGGGCTCGCCGCCCATGCGGCGGGGGTCCTGGCCGCGGCGGTGCACGGGGACCGGATCAGCGGGCTCGCCCGGCGCTGTCGGATCGGTGACGGGCTGTCGGGGCGCTGACGCGTCGCCGCGTCGCCGGCGTGGAACTATCGCACCGTTGTCCTCACCCGTTCGGGTGGTAACGCACGCCCGGTTGTCGCTGTGTACACCGGAACCACGGCTCCGAGGTGCCGGAACGTGCGTACGGACTGGCATCCTTGGCGGTGCACATACCGCCGACTCGGTAGCCCCGGGAGCCATTCAACGTGTCACAGCTGCGTACGGTCCAAGTCCTGGGCGGCGGCAGTGCGGGCAGCAGCGCTCACGTCAGCTCGCTGGCCGCGGGGCTGGTGGCGAGAGGCGTACACGTCACCGTCTGCGCCCCGGCCGAACTGGACCGCGCCTACGACTTCTCCGGCACGGGGGCCCGCTTCGTCCCCGTACCGCGGCGCAGCGACCCCGCCGCCGTCGCCGCCCTGCGGGGCGCCTGCGTGGGGGCGGACGTGGTCCATGCGCACGGGCTGCACGCCGCCGTACGCACGGGTCTTGCGCTCGGTGGGCGGCGCACCCCCCTGGTTCTGACCTGGCACACCCGGGCGTACGCCGAAGGTGCTCGCAGCCGGCTGCTCCACCTTGTGGAGCGAAGGGCCGCCCGGGCGGCGGCCGTTGTGCTCGGTACGTCGTCGGACCTGGTCGACCGGGCGCGGCGGCGGGGCGCGCGCGACGCGAGACTCGCGCCGATCGCCGTTCCCCTGTCGCGCGTTCCCGCCGCTGTCCGCGACGAGGGCAAGGCGCGGGCCGAACTCGGAGTGGTGGGACGACCGTTAATCGTCTCCGTCGGCAGTCTCGTACCGCATCACGGGTACGACACGCTGCTCGACGCGGCACGGATGTGGCGTCAACTCGACCCCGTGCCCCTGCTGGTCATCGCGGGGGAGGGGCGGGAGCGGGGTGCCCTCCAGCGGCGGATCCGGGACGAGGAACTGCCCGTCAGACTGATCGGGAGCCGTGACGACGTCGCCGGGCTCCTCACCGCCGCCGATCTGGCCCTGTTGCCCAGTCGATGGGAGGCGCGGTCGCCGGTGGCGCAGGAGGCGCTGCGGATGGGGGTGCCCTTGGTCGCCACGGCGGTGGGCGGGATGCCCGAACTGGTCGGGGACGCGGCGGAACTTGTGCCGTACGGCAACGCGGAGGCCATGGCGCGGGTCGTGGTGCGGCTGCTGGGGGACCCGGCGGCTCGGGAGCGGATGGCCGGCACGGGGCTTGTGCAGGCGGCGAGTTGGCCCACGGAGGACGACACGATCGCGCAAGTCCTCAGTGTGTACGACGAGTTGGCTCAGCCGTCGGCGATCGGGCGGGGATGGTGAGGAGGCGACGGGGACGCCGGAGCCTCCCGCGGCCGTCTCGTTCTCAGTCGCCCGACGCTCCCGGTTTGGCGTGGCGGCGGGCTCTCAGGGCCAGGCTCAGAGCCAGCACCGTCTGAGGGTCGTCCAGGTCCGTGCCCAGCAGCTCGCCGATGCGGGCCAGGCGGTTGTAGAGGGTCTGGCGGTTCAGGTGCAGTTCGCGCGCCGTCTCCGCCTTGCGGCCCGCGTGGGCGAGATACGACTCCAGGGTGGGCAGCAGCGGCGGGCGCGAGGTGCGGTCGTGATCGCGCAGCGGACCGATCGCCCGTTCCACGAATGCCGCCAGGTCCGGATGGTCCCGCAGTCGCCACAGCAGCAGGTCGATGTCCAGGCGCCGGGCGTCGTACCAGGGCCGGTCGCTGAGCCCCTGCGCCGCCGTCGCCGTCTCCGCCGCGTGCCGCAGCCCGGCCCCGGCCGCCGCCCAGCCGCCCGCGACCCCGACCACCACGACCGGCGGATGAGAGCCCGCCCGCTCCAGCCCGGCCCGCTCGACGCCGGCCCGCAGCGCCGCCGCGACCCGGTCGGCCACCGCCGTACGCTCCGACTCGGACCGCAGGCCGACCAGCAGCGGAACCCTGCCCTCCACGGGGCGTACGCCGAGCAGCACCGGCACACCCACCGATGACAGCTCCTCCAGGACCGCTCGCGCCAGCAGCGCCCAGTTGCCCGACGGGGACAGCTCGGGGGCCAGTCGCATCACCACCGGCAGCAGCGGCGCTCCGCCCGGCTTGAAGCCCAGTACGCGGGCCTGCGCCGGTGCGTCCTCCGGGGTGATCCGGCCCTCCGCGAGGTCCGTCAGGAAATCGCCGCGGCCGCGCGCGGCGAGTTCCTCCTCCTGGCGGGCCTGCATCAGCACCACGGCGAGGATGCCCGCCGCCCGCTCCGCCGCCATCCGGTGCACCGTCACCAGCGGCCCGGACACCGCGAGGAGCACCAGCCTGGCCCGTACCGAGCCGGACCCGGGGCCGCCGCCCGGCACATCCACCAGCACCGCACCCGTGGGCGGTGCCTCGCGGGCCGCCCGGCCGCCGCGCATCCCGTCCCACACCTGGAGCGGATCGGCGGAGACCGGACCGGACTCGGTGCCCGCCGCGTACAGCAGCTGGCCGTCCGCCGTCTCCAGGAAGACCGGGTTGGCGGTGAAGTCCGCCAGAATGCCGAGCACCTGCGGGATCCCGCCGCCGCCGAGCAGCGCCTCCGTGCACCGCCGGTGCACGTCCTCGGCCTGCCGCAGCAGCGCGTAATGGCCGTTGACGATCTCGGTGTGGATCTCCTCGGTCACCGTCACGAACGGCACCTCGCGGTGCAGCTGCACGAGCGGCAGACCGGCTGCCCGCGCGGCGTCCACGATCGAGGCGGGCAGTCTGCTGAAGCGCGGCCCGAGCTCCACCACCAGGGCGGCGATCCCGCGGTCGGCGAGCCTGCGCACGAAGGTGCGCTGCTCGGCGGGGCGGGTGCCGAGCCCCAGACCGGTGGTGAGCAGCAGCTCACCGCCCTTGAGGAGGGACGCGATGTTCGGGACCTCGCCCGCGTGCACCCAGCGCACCGTGCGGTTCAGCCGGTCCGCGCCGGCCACCACCTCGGGGAGTCCGCTGCGCAGCCCCGGCAGTTCCAGGGCGCGCTGCACGGTGATTCCGCCTTGGTTCTCCACTGGTTCTGGCCTCGTGCTTCCGTTCGGGTCGGGCGGGCTGTCGCCCTGGTCAGGAAGGTACCGGCCGGATGCTGCGGAGCCGTCCTCGGGGGAGTTCACCGGGCGGCGGCAGGCTCGACGTTGTGGTTGAGGTGGAACACGTTGTCGGGGTCGTACGCGGCCTTGACCGCGGCGAGCCGGGCGTAGTTCTCGGCGCCGAGTCCGGCGACGATTCGGCCCGAGCCCTCGCGCCCGATGAAGTTGAGGTAGACGGCGCCGGTGGACCAGGGGCGCACGTCGGCGCGCACCTGACGTACCCACTGGCGGCCGCGCTCGTCGTCGGACGGGCTCTCCCAGATACCGAACGGGTGCACGGCCCAGCGGGCACTGCGCCACGGCAGCGGGTACTCGGCGGGGCCGCGGGCCACCGCGCCGCCCATCGGGAAGAGGACGTGCTGCGAAGCGGACGGGACGGGCATGTCGGCGACGTGGGAGCAGAAAAGGTCCACCGCTTCGTCGGGGAAGGCGTCCAGGTACTCGGCGGACCAGTAGTTCCGCATCCCGGGCGGGTCGTCGAGCATGCACTGCAGATCCGCGTACGGGATGTCGGTGATCACCTCGGACTCGTGACCGAGGGCGAGCAGCGGCCCGGCCAGTTCCCGGGCCCGGGCCGACGGCCCGGTACAGGTGAGCAGGACTCCGCAGACGAGTGTGCCGACCAGATGCTCCGGTACGAAGTCCTCGGGCGGCGCGGTGATGTAGAGAAGGGCGCCGCCGGCCTCGTCCAGCGCGGAGGCCATCAGGTCCCGGTACGCACGCAGAACTTCGGGACCGGCCTCGGGGCGGTACAGCAGCAGCGCGAAGGACATCTCCGGCAGTTCGTGCAGGTCGAGCGTGAGCGAGGTGGCGACGCCGAAGTTGCCGCCGCCACCGTGCAGCGCCCAGAACAGTTCAGGGTTCTCGTCGAGGCTCGCGTGGACGGTGCTGCCGTCCGCGGTCACCAGCTCGGCGGCCAGCAGGTTGTCGCAGGCCAGACCGAATTTCCGCTCCAGCCAGCCGGAGCCGCCGCCCAGGGTGAAGCCGCCCACACCGGTGGTGGAGGCCCGGCCACCGGTGGTCGCCAGACCGTACGGCTGGGTTGCCCGGTCGAGATCGCTCATGGTCGCGCCGCCGCCGACGCGCGCCGCCTGGTCGCTCGGGGAGACCGTCACGCTGTTCATGCGGCGGAGGTCGACCACCAGTCCGCCGTCGGTGAGTGACATGCCGGCGACGCTGTGGCCGCCACCACGGACCGCGATCTCCAGGCCGTGCTCCCGGGCGAACCCGACCGACAGCGCCACGTCCGCCTCCGACGCGCACTGGGCGACCACTGCGGGCCGCCGGTCGATCATGCCGTTGAAGATCATGCGCGCCTCGTCGTATCCGGCGTCCCCGGGCGCGAACGCTTCGCCGGTGAGGTCGCGGCGGAGACCGTCCACGGCGAGGCCCGTCGTACCGGTGATGTCGCTGGTGCCGGTGGTGCTGCGGGGCGTCATGATGCCCCCTTCCGAGGGCGTGACAGATCAGTTCCATCGTAGGGCGGTGCTCCCGGGCCGTACCGGCCCGGGAGCACCGCCCAGCCACGCATTCGGCGGCCGGCGGTCAGCCGACGTAGGCGCCGCTCGCCGTCAGCCTCAGCGCCGTGTCGATCAGCGGCACATGGCTGAACGCCTGCGGGAAGTTCCCCACCTGCCGCTGCAGCCGCGGATCCCACTCCTCCGCGAGCAGCCCCAGGTCGTTGCGGAGCGAGAGCAGCCGCTCGAAGAGCTGGCGTGCCTCGTCGACCCGTCCGATCATCGCCAGGTCGTCGGCCAGCCAGAACGAGCACGCCAGGAACGCGCCCTCGTCGCCCTCGAGACCGTCGACGCCGGCGTCCTCGCCCTTGGTGGGGTAGCGCAGCACGAAGCCGTCCTCGGTGGACAGCTCGCGCTGGATCGCCTCGATCGTGCCGATGACCCGCTTGTCGTCCGGCGGCAGGAAACCCATCTGCGGGATCAGCAGCAGCGACGCGTCGAGCTCCCTCGACCCGTAGGACTGGGTGAAGGTGTTGCGGTCCTTGTCGTAGCCGTTTTCGCAGACATCGCGGTGGATGTCGTCGCGCAGCTCCCGCCACCGCTCCAGGGGGCCCTCGGTGTCCCCGGACTCGATCAGCTTGATGGTGCGGTCGACGGCGACCCAGGCCATGACCTTGGAGTGGACGAAGTGACGGCGCGGCCCGCGCACCTCCCAGATGCCCTCGTCCGGTTCGTCCCAGTGGTTCTCCAGGTACGAGATCAGCTTGAGCTGGAGCCCCGTCGCGTAGTCGTTGCGGGTCAGTCCCGTCATGTGGGCGAGGTGCAGGGCCTCGGTGACCTCGCCGTACACATCGAGCTGCAGCTGGCCCGCCGCGCCGTTGCCGACCCGGACCGGGCCCGAGTTCTCGTAGCCGGGCAGCCAGTCCAGCTCGGCCTCGCCCAGCTCGCGCTCGCCCGCGATGCCGTACATGATCTGCAGGTTCTCCGGGTCACCCGCGACGGCCCGCAGCAGCCACTCGCGCCAGGCGCGGGCCTCCTCGCGGTAGCCGGTGCGCAGCAGCGAGGAGAGGGTGATCGCCGCGTCGCGCAGCCAGGTGTAGCGATAGTCCCAGTTCCGCGAGCCGCCGATGTCCTCCGGCAGGGAGGTGGTCGGGGCGGCGACGATGCCGCCGGTCGGCGCGTACGTCAGCGCCTTCAGGGTGATCAGGGAGCGGACCACCGCCTCGCGGTAGGGGCCGTGGTACGTGCACTGCTCGACCCACTCGCGCCAGAAGTCCTCCGTCGCCTCCAGCGATCCCTCGGGGTCCGGCAGCCCGGGCGGTTCGTGGTGCGAGGGCTGCCAGCTGATGGTGAAGGCGATCCGGTCCCCGGGTGCGACGGTGAAGTCGGAGTACGTCGTCAGGTTCTCGCCGTACGTGTCGACGGGCGTGTCCAGCCAGACGGAGTCCGGGCCGGCGACCGCGACCGTACGGCCGTCGACCTTGTGCACCCAGGGGATGACCCGCCCGTAGCTGAACCGCATGCGCAGCTCGGAGCGCATCGGCACCCGGCCGCTGATCCCTTCCACGATCCGGATCAGTTGCGGTGCGCCGTCACGAGGCGGCATGAAATCGGTCACGCGGACCGTGCCGCGCGGCGTGTCCCACTCCGACTCCAGGATGAGGGAGTCCCCGCGGTAGCGCCGCCGGTCCGCCGCCGGTGGCTCCGCCCCGGTCGCGAACGCGGGGCCCAGGCGCCAGAAGCCGTGCTCCTCGGTACCCAACAGTCCCGCGAAGATGGCATGCGAGTCGAAGCGGGGCAGGCACAGCCAGTCCGCTGTGCCGTCCCGGCAGACCAGGGCAGCGGTCTGCATGTCTCCGATGAGTGCGTAATCCTCGATGCGCCCGGCCACGTGCATCTCCAGTCGAACGGCCATGTCGCCCCGTGGGGCGCTTACTGCGGGTAATGAGGTCGTTGCAAGGGGTCGTTGTGGTGAGCCGACGGCTCCAACGCCTCGCCCGGGGCGAGTGTCCGAGCAGGATACGACGCACGTCCATGATCCGCGCGACGGTCCCGGCAACACGTCTACGTCGAACGGGTGGGGCGTGAACACGGTGCGGTGATTCTGTGCGGCGAGTGTGCCGGGTGTGGCCGGAAGCGGGCTCCCCCGGTCGCTGATACCCTGGTAGCCCGTGGACGGTGGTCGTCAGCAACAGCGGACGAGGCCCCCGAACCGCAGCGACGGCACCTCCGAATCTCCGGACGGCAAAGCCGGTACGCACCTCAAGATCCGCGACCACGGGAGCCCCCTTTGGCTATGCAGCCCACATCCACGACGACCAAGCACATCTTCGTCACCGGGGGTGTCGCCTCATCCCTCGGCAAGGGTCTGACTGCCTCCAGCCTGGGTGCCCTGCTCAAGGCGCGGGGCCTTCGGGTCACCATGCAGAAGCTCGACCCCTACCTGAACGTCGACCCGGGCACGATGAACCCGTTCCAGCACGGCGAGGTGTTCGTCACCAACGACGGCGCCGAGACCGACCTGGACATCGGCCACTACGAGCGCTTCCTCGACGTCGACCTCGACGGCTCCGCCAACGTCACGACCGGCCAGGTGTACTCGCAGGTCATCGCCAAGGAGCGGCGCGGCGAGTACCTCGGTGACACCGTGCAGGTCATCCCGCACATCACCAACGAGATCAAGCACCGTATCCGCCGCATGGCCACCGACGACGTCGACGTCGTCATCACCGAGGTCGGCGGCACGGTCGGCGACATCGAGTCGCTGCCGTTCCTGGAGACGGTCCGCCAGGTCCGCCACGAGGTCGGCCGGGACAACGTCTTCGTCGTCCACATCTCGCTGCTGCCGTACATCGGCCCGTCCGGCGAGCTCAAGACCAAGCCCACCCAGCACTCCGTCGCGGCGCTGCGCAACATCGGTATCCAGCCGGACGCCATCGTGCTGCGGGCCGACCGTGACGTACCGACCGCCATCAAGCGCAAGATCTCGCTGATGTGCGACGTCGACGAAGCCGCTGTGGTGGCCTGTGTGGACGCCAAGTCGATCTACGACATCCCCAAGGTGCTGCACACCGAGGGTCTGGACGCGTACGTGGTGCGCAAGCTCGACCTGCCGTTCCGCGATGTCGACTGGACCACCTGGGACGACCTGCTGGACCGCGTCCACAACCCCGACCACGAGGTCACCGTCGCGCTCGTCGGCAAGTACATCGACCTGCCCGACGCGTACCTCTCCGTCACCGAGGCCATCCGGGCCGGCGGCTTCGCGAACAAGGCCCGGGTCAAGGTCAAGTGGGTCGCCTCCGACGACTGCAAGACCCTGGCCGGTGCCGCGAAGCAGCTCTCCGACGTCGACGCGATCTGCGTCCCCGGCGGCTTCGGCGACCGCGGTGTCAACGGCAAGATCGGCGCCATTCAGTACGCCCGTGAGAACAAGGTGCCGCTGCTCGGCCTCTGCCTCGGCCTGCAGTGCATCGTGATCGAGGCGGCGCGCAACCTCGCCGAGATCCCCGACGCCAACTCCACCGAGTTCGACGCCGCCACCTCGCACCCCGTCATCTCGACGATGGAGGAGCAGCTCGCCTACGTCGAGGGCGCGGGCGACCTGGGCGGCACCATGCGGCTCGGCCTGTACCCGGCGAAGCTCGCGGAGGGCTCGCTGGTCCGTGAGGCGTACGACGACCAGCCGTACGTGGAGGAGCGTCACCGCCACCGCTACGAGGTCAACAACGCCTACCGCACCGAGCTGGAGAAGAAGGCCGGTCTGGTCTTCTCCGGCACCTCGCCGGACAACAAGCTCGTCGAGTACGTCGAGTACCCGCGCGAGATCCACCCCTACCTGGTCGCCACCCAGGCGCACCCGGAGCTCCGTTCCCGCCCGACCCGCCCGCACCCGCTCTTCGCGGGCCTGGTGAAGGCGGCCGTCGAGCGCAAGACGGGCGCCGGGGCAGACAGCAAGCAGGGCGCCACGTCGGGCAAGTAGTCCGGCGGCGGGCAGGCGTTACCGTTGACCGGGGTACGGATCGATCGAGGATCCGTACCCCGGTTTCTGTTTTTGTGGGAGGACGTAGATGGTTATCCAGGACACGCCCGAGGAGTGGCAGGTCACTGCGACCGAGACCCCCTTCACGGGCAACAAGACCAGCGTCCGCACCGATGACGTGGTGATGCCCGACGGAGCGGTCGTCCGCCGCGACTACCAGGTCCATCCCGGGTCGGTCGCCGTGCTCGCACTCGACGACGCGGGCCGGGTCCTCGTCCTGCGGCAGTACCGGCACCCCGTGCGCCACAAGCTCTGGGAGATCCCCGCCGGCCTGCTCGACGTCCCCGGTGAGAACCCGCTGCACGCGGCGCAGCGCGAGCTCTACGAGGAGGCGTACGCCAAGGCCGAGGACTGGCGGGTGCTGACCGACGTCTACACCACGCCCGGCGGCTGCGACGAAGCCGTACGGATCTTCCTCGCCCGGAACCTCTCCGAGGCGGACGGCGAGCGTTTCGCGGTCTCCGAGGAGGAGGCCGACATGGAGCTGGCACGGGTGGAGCTGCAGGAGCTCGTACGGGGGGTGCTCGCCGGGGAGCTGCACAACAACTGCCTCGTGGTGGGCGTCCTCGCGCTCGCGGCGGTGCTCGCCGGGGACGGAATCGATTCGTTGCGGCCGGCCGAGGCGCCGTGGCCGGCCCGGCCCTTCGAGGTCTGACGGTCCGCCCGTCCATTCGGGGCGCAGATAAGTCTTCCGATCGGACGAGCTGCTGATCCGATCGGGGGACGACCCCGCCACGCTCCACGCCGAGGGCGCATACGCCTGAACTACGCTCGGAATGCCCTGACCGGAGTCCCGGCGGGCAACGCGTGCAGCGAAGTGGAGCGTGGCCCGTGACGGATCAGGCGGTGGACACCAGCGGCCCGGCGACGGCAGCGGGTACCGAGGAGCCGTCCGGTGCCGCACCGCCCCGATTCTTCGGCCGCGAACGCGAGTTGAAAGAACTGAGGGCCGATATCGAACGGGCCGGGCTGGACACTCTGGCCGGCCGCAAGGCCGCCCGTGCCCGGGTCCTGCTGATCGCCGGACGCCCCGGCTCCGGACGCACCGCACTCGCCGAGGAACTCACCCGCGCGCTCATGGACTCCGGCGACTACCCCGACGGGCTGCTCCGGGTCCGGCTCACCGAACCCGGGGGCGTCCCTGTTCCCACCGAGCGCACGGCACGCGAGCTCCTCGACCAACTGGACGTCACCGGCCCGCCCGGCGCGGACGGTGACGAACTGTCCGAGATGGTCCGCGAGGCCCTCGCCGCACGGAGCGCCCTGCTGCTGCTCGACGACGCGGCCGACGCCGAGCAGGTCGACCCGCTGCTGCCGGACAACCCGGACTGCCTCGTCGTCGCCACCGCACAGGGCCCGCTGACCGGCATTCCCGGCGTCCGGCCCTGCACCGTCGGCGGCCTCGACGCGGGCTCCGCCGTCCAGTTGCTGGCCCGCGACATCGGCCAGGTCAGGATCACCGTCGACCCGCGGACCGCCGAGACCCTCGCCGAGGAGTGCGGCGGGCAGCCGGCCGCCCTCGTCATGATCGGCGGCTGGCTCGCCGCCCATCCGATGGCATCGGTCGCCGACGTCACCAAGCAGCTGCACGAGCTGCCGGACGACGACGAGCAGTCCACCGGCGCCCGCCCGCTGGCCCGTGCCTTCCGGCTGGTCCACGAGTCCCTGCCGCCGCCCGCCGCCCGGATACTGCGCCTGCTCGCGCTCGCCCCTGGCGGACTCGCCGACGCCCACACCGCCTCCGCGCTGGCCGGCTGCTCGGTCTCTGCCGCCCAGACGACCCTCGACGACTTCGTGGGGCTGGGCCTGCTGCGGGCCAACGGTGCGGAGCTGTCGCAGTACGAGGTGCCCGGCTGCCTCCTCCCGCTGCTGCGCGCCCTGCTGGCGGACCGGGACCGGCCGGCCGAGATCCAGCTGGCCCGGGCCCGGATGCTGGAGCGGACCGTACGGCAGCTGCAGTCCTGCCGGGCGGTCACGGAGCCGGAGGGCTCCCCGGCCCGCAAGAAGCTCGCCGGGCTGCCGCGCTCGCTGCGCTTCCCGCATCCCGAAGCGGCTGCCGCCTGGCTGCGGATCCGCCGGCCCGCTCTGCTCGCTTCCGCCCGGATCGCCGTCGAGGACGGTGAACTCGACACCCTGGCACGGCGGTTGGTGGCCGCGCTGGTGCGGGCGCTGGCCGTGCACCAGGGTACCGAGGCCGCCGCCCCCGACCTGTACGGTCTGCACGGACTGGTCCTGGCCGTCGCCGAGCGGCGCGAGCTGTACCGTGAGCAGGCTGCCGCGCTGCTCAATCTCGCCGATCTGGATGCCAGGACCGGGCGTACGAAGGAGGCGCTGGCCCGATACCGGGCCGCGCTGGACGCCGGGCGGGCGGCGAAGGATCCGTACGCGACCGGCAGGGCGATGGAATCCGTAGGCGGCGCCTATGCCGAGCTGGGGGACTTCCACCGGGCCTCCGACTGGTTCGGCCGGGCGCTCGCCCAGCGGCTCACCCAGGGCGAGCGTGCCGACGAGGCGCGGTTGTACGGGCGGCTCGGCGCCGTCCACACCTATGCCGGGCGGTACGGCGAGGCGCTGCGGAACTGGCGGGCCGCGGCGGCCGGATACCGCAGGCTCGGGGACCTGCCCGCCCAGGCGCGGGCGCTCAGTGAGGCCGCGCGCGTGCAGGAGTACGCGGGGCGACCGCAGGAGTCGCTGCAGACCTGCCAGGAGGCCGTGGAGTGGGCACGGCAGGCCAAGGACGTGCGCCTGCAGGCGGCGCTGGAGCTCCGGCTGGCCGACACCCTCGAACGGCTCGGGGACCCCGCCGCGGCCCGGCTGCACCGCGGAGTGGCGGACAGACTACTGGGAGAGAAGGGTCCTGCCTACGAAATCCGTAGTACGTCGGCGGAAAATTAATGCTTTGTAAGGCTAGACAGCGGGAAGCCCTTCATTAGACTGGCTATGCCGCGGACCTCCGTGGTGTCTCCATTTACACTAAGTGTGTCCGGGTATGTACCGCCATGCCCGAGTAACCCTCTGAGTCAAGGACCGTGATCGACGTGAAGGTCGGCATCCCCCGCGAAGTCAAGAACAACGAGTTCCGCGTGGCCATCACGCCCGCCGGTGTGCATGAGCTCGTCCGCAACGGCCACCAGGTCGTCGTCGAGCAGAACGCCGGCGCAGGGTCCTCGATCACGGACGAGGAGTACGCCGCCGCCGGGGCGCAGATCCTGCCCACCGCCGACGAGGTCTGGGCCACCGCCGACCTGCTGCTGAAGGTCAAGGAGCCGGTCGCCGAGGAGTACCACCGCCTCCGCAAGGACCAGACGCTCTTCACCTACCTGCACCTCGCCGCCTCCCGCGAGTGCACGGACGCGCTGCTGGAGTCCGGCACCACTGCCATCGCGTACGAGACGGTCGAGACCGCGAGCCGCGCACTCCCGCTGCTCGCCCCGATGTCCGAGGTCGCGGGCCGCCTGGCCCCCCAGGTCGGCGCCTACCACCTGATGCGCTCGGTCGGCGGCCGTGGTGTGCTGCCGGGCGGCGTCCCGGGCACGGCCCCCGGTGAGGCCGTCGTCATCGGTGGCGGCGTCTCCGGCTGGAACGCCACGCAGATCGCCGTCGGTCTCGGCTTCCACGTCACGCTGCTCGACAAGGACATCAACAAGCTGCGCGAGGCCGACAAGGTCTTCGGCACCAAGGTCAAGACCGTCGTCTCCAACGCCTTCGAGCTGGAGAAGGCCGTCGTCGAGGCCGACCTCGTCATCGGTGCCGTGCTGATCCCCGGCGCGAAGGCCCCGAAGCTGGTCACCAACGAGCTCGTCGCCAAGATGAAGCCCGGAAGTGTACTTGTCGACATTGCAATCGATCAGGGTGGTTGCTTCGAGGACTCGCACCCGACGACGCACGCCGACCCGACCTTCACGGTCCACAACTCGGTCTTCTACTGCGTCGCCAACATGCCCGGCGCGGTGCCGAACACCTCCACGTACGCGCTCACCAACGCGACGCTGCCGTACATCCTGGAGCTCGCCAACCGCGGCTGGGTCGAGGCGCTGCGCCGCGACGCCGCGCTCGCCAAGGGCCTCAACACCCATGAGGGCCAGGTCGTTTACCGCGAGGTGGCGGAGGCGCACGGCCTGGAGCACGTCGAGCTGAGCACGGTTCTCGGCTGACGAGTCAACGCATTCCGTCAACCCTGCACGTCCGGCCGGACCTTGTCGAGCAAGGTCCGGCCGGACGTGTGTCGGCCCCCGTGAGGCCGTTGTCCAACTCGCGCCGAACGTAACCCTTTACCCGTTTCGTACGGTTGTGAAATCTGCGCCGGAATGACTGCACACCCTTGACAGGGGGGTGTTCGATTGCCGACACATCGGGCCGGGTCCGGCGGATTGTGTTGCTGCGAACCGGTGACACGCCATAGAGTCGCCAATCGTCGGCATGGTGTCACGCTGACCTATCGATAAGTTTCCTGGTCACGTCCAAGGAGGTAAGACGACTTGTGAATGAGTCGACATTTACTCCCGGGGGTGTTCAACCAGGGATGCCTGCACGGGGCCAAAGCCCGATCGGGCTGGAGGCTGTCGGCTCCGTCGCTGTCCGCACCTTCGCCACCCACCAGCACATGACGACAGCCCCCCAGATGATGGACGGCCTAAACGTGAACGCCATGGCCGGCAACGAGAGTGGCCGAGAGACCGCCCACTTCGCCGACTTCGACGAGGTGCCCCAGGGGCACTTCTACGACCCCGACGCCGAGTACGAGCCCGATCCGGAGTACGCGGCCACCCTCGCGCCCGATGCTGCCCGTCAGCGCCGCGAGCGGATCGGCCCGACCGGTCGGCCCCTGCCCTACTTCCCGATCCCGGGTCCGCTGACCGACCACGGTCCCGCGAAGATCATCGCGATGTGCAACCAGAAGGGCGGCGTCGGCAAGACCACGTCGACCATCAACCTGGGTGCCGCACTCGCGGAGTACGGACGCCGTGTCCTGCTCGTCGACTTCGACCCGCAGGGCGCCCTGTCCGTCGGTCTCGGCGTCAACCCGATGGAGCTCGACCTCACGGTCTACAACCTGCTCATGGAGCGGGGCATGTCGGCCGACGAGGTCCTCCTGAAGACCGCCGTGCCCAACATGGATCTGCTGCCGAGCAACATCGACCTGTCGGCTGCCGAAGTGCAGCTGGTCAGCGAGGTGGCCCGGGAGTCCACGCTGCAGCGCGCCCTGAAGCCGCTGATGGCCGACTACGACTACATCGTGATCGACTGTCAGCCCTCGCTGGGCCTGCTCACCGTGAACGCCCTGACGGCCGCTCACAAGGTGATAGTGCCGCTCGAGTGCGAGTTCTTCGCGCTGCGCGGCGTGGCGCTGCTCACCGAGACCATCGAGAAGGTCCAGGAGCGGCTCAACCCGGAGCTGGAGCTCGACGGCATCCTTGCGACCATGTACGACTCCCGTACGGTGCACAGCCGCGAGGTGCTCGCGCGGGTCGTCGAGGCCTTCGACGAGCACGTCTACCACACGGTGATCGGGCGCACGGTGCGATTCCCGGAGACCACGGTCGCCGGTGAGCCCATCACCACGTACGCCTCCAACTCGGTCGGTGCCGCCGCCTATCGCCAGCTCGCCAGGGAGGTGCTCGCCCGGTGTCACGCCGAGTGAGTCTGCCCGGAGCCGACGAACTGTTCCGTACCACCGGGGGGATGGGGCTGCAGTCCTCGTCCCCCGCGGACCGGCGGCGCAAGGCGAACGGCGAGGCGCGGGTGCCGGCTCCGGCCGGTGAGAACGAGACTGCGGCGGACAGCTCCGGAGCGACCGGGGGAGCGGCCGAGGCCGGCGGCGTTCCCTCCTCGGAGGAGCACGCGTCGGCAGAGGCCGACGCGGGGGATTCCCGCGGCCGCGGCGAAGACAGCGACCGGGTGGCCGTGGCCGCACAGGCGGCCCGCCGCCCCTCGGCCTCCCCTTCCGCCGCCGCGCAGCAGGAGGCCGTTCCGACCGTCCAGCAGCAGCGCAGGCGCGGAGGCGGGCGCGGGGCGAACCGGCGGCCGAGCGGCAGGGAACGCCACGACGAGAAGATCACCGTCTATGTCTCCGCCGAGGAACTGATGGACCTCGAGCACGCGCGGCTCGTGCTGCGCGGTGAGCACGGGCTCGCCGTCGACCGCGGTCGGATCGTCCGTGAGGCGGTCGCGGTGGTCCTCGCGGACCTGGAGGCGCGGGGCGACGCGAGCATCCTCGTACGGCGGCTGCGCGGCCGCTGACCGGCGGGGCGCCGGTAGCCTGCCCGGAGAGCCGCGCTGCTCGGCGGGCGGACCGTACCGTAGCGGTCACCGCCGACCGGTGGTCCGGCCCGCCCTGAACGGGCTGCCGCCCACCGCCCGTATCCCGCCGCACTCTGGACCTCCATGCCGACGAACGACGAGCCCGCCCGCACGCCTCGGCGCCCCCTGGGGCGCGGTCCGGGGGGCCGGCCTGCGCCGGTTGCGGAGGAGCCGTCGGCGACCGGGGGGCCGGGGGCGGACGCCGCCCCGGTCGTGCCGCCTGCCGCGCCTCTCCCCGTCGGCGGGACCACGAAGTCCTCGGCGGTCGCATCTGGCGACATGAGGTCGGCGTACGGCGACGGGGCGACCGCGGCGGACGGGCACGGCACCGCGTCGGCGGATGCCGGTGGCCCCACTGCCGCGACAGAACCCGCGGCGCCCGCAGAGCCTGCGGCGCCCGAAGAAGCCGCAGAGCCCGCGGAGCCGGAGCTGCCGGATCCCGCTGGGCCCACGGACCCCGCTGAACCCGCGGGCGACGGACGGTTCACCGTTCGGCTCGCCAACTTCGAGGGGCCGTTCGATCTTCTTCTGCAGCTCATCTCCAAGCACAGGCTCGATGTGACCGAAGTCGCTCTCTCCAAGGTCACGGATGAGTTCATGGCCCACATCCGGGCCATGGGGCCGGACTGGGATCTCGACCAGACCACCGAGTTCCTCGTCGTCGCCGCGACCCTGCTCGATCTCAAGGCGGCCCGTCTGCTGCCCGCCGCCGAGGTCGAGGACGAGGCGGATCTCGCGCTGCTCGAAGCGCGCGACCTGCTCTTCGCGCGGCTCCTGCAGTACCGCGCGTACAAACGCATCGCGGAGATCTTCAGCGCCCGGCTGGAGTCCGAGGGACGGCGCTTTCCGCGGACCGTCGGGCTGGAGCCGCACCATGCCGAGCTGCTGCCCGAGGTGGTGATCAGCATCGGCGCCGAGGGGTTCGCCAGGCTCGCCGTGAAGGCGATGCAGCCCAAGCCCAAGCCGCAGGTGTATGTCGATCACATCCACGCCCCGCTGGTCAGTGTGCGGGAGCAGGCCGCGATCGTGGTGGAGCGGCTGCGGGAGGCGGGGGAGACCAGTTTCCGGCAGCTCACCGAGGACGCCGCGGACACCCTCACCGTCGTCGCCCGGTTCCTCGCGCTGCTGGAGCTGTACCGGGAGAAGGCCGTCACCCTCGACCAGGAGGAGGCGCTCGGCGAGCTCATGGTGCGTTGGACCGGGGGAGCGGATGCCGCACCGAGGGTGACGGACGAGTTCGACCAGGACGTACAGGAGGACGCAGAGGCATGAGTGAGCGCAGCGAGCAGGACGGCATCGGCGTCACCGTCGCGGATCTCGAGCTCAAGCCCGCCCTGGAGGCGGTTCTGATGGTCGTCGACGAGCCCGCCACCGAGGAACACCTGGCCAAGGTGTTGCAGCGGCCCCGGCGGGCCGTCGCCGATGCGCTGCGGGAACTGGCCGACGAGTACACCGTGCAGCGCCGCGGTTTCGATCTCCGGCTGGTCGCGGGCGGCTGGCGCTTCTACACGCGCCCGGAGTACGCGGAGGCCGTCGAGGGCTTCGTGCTGGACGGCCAGCAGGCCCGGCTCACCCAGGCGGCTCTGGAGACCCTGGCAGTGGTCGCGTACCGGCAGCCGGTCAGCCGCTCACGCGTCTCCGCGGTGCGCGGTGTGAACTGTGACGGCGTGATGCGGACCCTCTTGCAGAGGGGCCTGGTCGAGGAGGCGGGCGCGGAACCCGAAACAGGTGCGATCCTGTACAGGACGACGAACTACTTTCTGGAGCGGATGGGCCTGCGTGGCCTGGATGAGCTCCCGGAGCTCGCGCCCTTCCTCCCCGAGGCGGACGCGATCGAGGCTGAGACGCTAGAGGGTGTGCCGTCGTTCGATCCGGACGCACCGGACACCCCGGATACTCACGCAGACGACAAGACGGAATTTTGATGCGAAGCAGTGGCAGGAACAGCGGAAGCGGCAGCGGCAAGAGCGGCGGCAACCGGAACCCCCGGGGTGGCGGCGCCGGGCGTGACGACCGGCAGGGCCAGCGTCCCCGCCGGCCCCGGCCCGAGGAGCGCCGCTACGACGTGGGCGGCACGACCGGTGCCGGTGAGAAGAGCGGCGACGGCCCCCGCAAGGGCCGCGGAGCCGCGGCGCGCGGCGGAGCCAAGGGCGGGCCGAAGACTGCGCAGGGCGGCGGCAGGAGCGGCGGCCCGCGGCGTGGACCGCAGGGCGCCCCGTCCCGTCCGCGCGAGCTCGACGCCAAGATCGAGCAGCGCAACCGGGACAGGTACGCGAACAAGCCCGACATCAGGACGCCCAAGACGTTCCCGGGCGCCGAGCAGGAGGGTGAGCGTCTGCAGAAGGTCCTCGCCCGAGCCGGCATGGGCTCGCGCCGCGCGTGCGAGGAGCTGATCGAGCAGTCCCGTGTCGAGGTCAACGGGCAGATCGTCGTCGAGCAGGGCATGCGCGTCGATGTGCACAAGGACGAGATCAAGGTCGACGGTCTGACCGTCGCCGCCCAGTCGTATCTCTTCTTCGCGCTGAACAAGCCCGCCGGTGTCGTCTCCTCGATGGAGGACCCGGACGGCCGCCAGTGCCTCGGCGACTACGTCACCAACCGTGAGACGCGTCTCTTCCACGTCGGCCGGCTGGACACCGAGACCGAGGGCATCATCCTGCTCACCAACCACGGCGAGCTGGCCCACCGTCTCACCCACCCCAAGTACGGAGTGAAGAAGACCTACCTGGCAGCCATCCAGGGACCGCTCCCGCGCGAGCTGGGCAAGCGCCTCAAGGACGGCATCCAGCTGGAGGACGGGTACGCCCGCGCCGACCACTTCCGGGTCGTCGAGAACACCGGCAAGAACTACCTGGTCGAGGTGACCCTCCACGAGGGCCGCAAGCACATCGTCCGCCGGATGCTGTCCGAGGCGGGCTTCCCGGTCGAGCGGCTCGTGCGGACGTCCTTCGGGCCGATCCCGCTGGGCGACCAGAAGTCCGGCTGGCTCCGCCGCCTCACCAACACCGAGGTGGGCATGCTGATGCGGGAGGTCGGTCTCTAGTGCCCCTCCCGGCAAGCTTTGCCCCGTCGCAAGCATTGCCGGTCACGGCACTGGAGTCCCCTTAGCCCGCGGCTCCGTCCGCTCTCCGGCCCGCGGCCGGTTCCTGTCTTCGATTTTCGAACAGGAATCGGTCGCGGGCCTTTTGCTGCCGTCGTTCCGCCTTTATAGTCAGGTTGACTATTAAGGAGGCGGGTGTGAGTCTCGCGGACATCCTCGATCCCCTGCAGCAACCCCTGGTGACGGTCCTGGACACCCCGGTCAGCTGGACCGAGGTCCTCGGCTTCGGCAGTGGAGCGCTGTGCGTCTGGCTCGTGGCCCGTCAGCACCTCGCCAACTGGCCGATCGGCATCGCCAACAACCTCTTCTTCATCCTGCTGTTCACCCAGTCCGGTCTGTACGCCGACGCCGGCCTGCAGATCGTCTTCATCACCCTTGCCGTGTACGGCTGGTGGACCTGGACCCACGGGGGTGGACCGGGTTCGTCAGTCCTGCCGGTGCGCAGTACCACGCGCACCGAATGGGCCTGGCTGTGCGCGGCAGGGGCGGCGGGGACCCTCGCCCTGACCGTCCTCCTCGACCGGGCCACCGACTCGACCGTGCCGTTCTGGGACGCCCTGACGACCGCGCTGTCGCTGGCGGCGACGTACGGGCAGTGCCGGAAGCTGGTCGAGTCGTGGTGGCTGTGGATCGCCGCCGACGTGGTGTACATCCCGCTCTACGCGTACAAGGAGCTCTATCTGACCTCCCTGCTGTACGTCGGGTTCCTGACGCTGTGTCTGGTCGGACTGCGCAACTGGAAACTCGATCTCACCGTGCGGCAGCGGGAGTTGGCGGAGGTGGCCCGATGAAGCGGTTCGCGCACGGCCTCGTGCTCGGCAAGTTCTATCCGCCGCACGCCGGCCATCACCACCTCGTCCGCACCGCCCAGGACCGCTGCGAGCGGCTGACCGTCCTGGTCTGCGCAGCCTCCGTCGAGTCCGTCCCGCTCGCCGATCGCGTCGCCTGGATGCGGGAGGTGCATCCGGACGTACGGGTCGTCGGCGCCGTCGACGACACCCGGATGGATCTCCACGACCCGGCGATCTGGGACGCCCACATGGCTGTCTTCACCGAGGCCGTCCCGGAACCGGTCGACGCCGTCTTCACCTCGGAGTCGTACGGGGACGAACTGGCCCGCCGCTTCGGTGCCGAATCCGTCTGCGTCGATCCCGGGCGCACGGTCTTTCCGGTCTCCGGCACCGCCGTCCGGAAGGACCCGGTGGGCTGCTGGGACTTCCTCGAGCCGCCCGTACGGGCCGCGCTCACCCGCCGGATCGTCGTCCTCGGCGCCGAGTCCACCGGAACCACCACGATGGCCCGCGCCCTCGCCGACCACTACCGGCGACGCGGCGGCGTCTGGGCGCAGACCCGGTACGTCGCCGAGTACGGGCGGGAGTTCAGCGAACAGAAGCTGGCCGCGCTGCGCGCACGGTGGCCCCAGGCACAGTGGGAGGACGTCGCCTTCACCACCGACGACTTCCCGCTGATCGCCGAGGCGCAGAATGCCAGGGAGGAGGCCGCCGCCCGGACCGGGTCCCCGGTGCTCATCTGCGACACCGACTCCTTCGCCACCACTGTCTGGCACGAGCGGTACGTCGGCGGCCGCAACCCGCTCGTCGAGGAGACCGCCGACCGGGTCGGCCACCACCTGTGGCTGCTCACCGACCACGACGGCGTCGCCTTCGAGGACGACGGGCTGCGTGACGGCGAGGAGCTGCGGCCCTGGATGACCGACCGGTTCCGGACCGAACTCACCCGCACCGGAAGGACGTTCGTCGAGCTGACCGGGACGCACGAGAAGCGCTTGGAGGCCGCGCTCACCGCTGTCGACGCCCTGCTCGCCGCAGGCTGGAACTTCGCCGCACCCCTCCCGGAGCGACGATGAGCACCGCCCCGGAGGGCTACGACCCGCATGCCTTCGAGCCGTTCGCCGTCACCGTCGACCTCGCGGTCTTCACGGTCCGCGGCGGACGGCTGCACGTCCTGCTCGTCGAACGCGGCGAGAACCCGTACAAGGGGCACTGGGCGCTGCCCGGCGGCTTCGTCCTGCCCCGTGAGTCCGCCGAGTCAGCCGCCCGCCGGGAGCTCGCGGAGGAGACCGGGCTGACCGAGTCCACCGTCTCCGCCCTCCACCTGGAACAGTTGCGCACCTACAGCGATCCGGACCGCGACCCCAGGATGCGGGTCGTCTCCGTCGCGTACGCCGCGCTCGTCCCCGACCTGCCGGAGCCGCGCGGTGGCGGGGACGCGGCCAACGCCCGCTGGTGGGACGCCGGAGCACTCGGCGCGCTCGCCTTCGACCACGACCGCATCCTCGCCGACGCGCACGACAGGATCGGCGCCAAACTCGAATACACGTGTCTTGCCACCGCCTTCTGCCCGGCCGAGTTCACCCTGGGCGAGCTCCAGCAGGTGTACGAGACCGTCTGGGGCGTCGAGCTCGACCGACCCAACTTCCGGCGCAAGGTCCTCACCACGCCCGGCTTCGTCCAGGCCGTGGAGGGATCACCGCGCCGCACCGGCGGGCGGGGGAAACCGGCCGCCCTGTACCGGGCGGGTGCCGCCACCGCCCTGCACCCTCCACTGCTGCGACCGGAAGGAAGAAGCACATGATCGTGACCAGGACCATCACCAAAGGAGCTGCCACCGGCGCACTGACCGGGCTCGCGCTCGGTGACGCGCTGGGCTTCCCGACCGAATTCAACAACGTGCCCTCGATCCTCGCCAAGTGCGGGCCGTGGCGTCAGATGCGGCTGCCGCGTCCCGCGATCGTCTCCGACGACACCCAGATGACGCTGGCCCTCGCGCGGGGCATCCGCACCGCCATGGACCGGGGACTGCTCACCGCGCTGCGGCTGACCCGGCCGGTGCGCGAAGAATTCGTCGAGTGGTACCACTCACCGGACAACAACCGCGCCCCCGGCCGCACCTGCATGACCGCCTGCCGGCTGCTCGACAGCGACCGGCTCTGGCAGGAGGCCAGCCAGACCGGCTCCAAGGGCTGCGGTGCCAACATGCGGGTGGCGCCCGTCGGACTCGTACCCGGGCTGAGCGAGGAACAGCGCTCCGGCGCGGCGCAGTTGCAGGCCGCCCTCACGCATGGACATCCCACGGCGCTCGCCGCCTCCGACCTGATGGCGCGCGCGGTGTACCTGCTGGCGCAGGGCGCGGAGCCGACGGGGCTGATCGGGCAGCTGCGCTCGTACGCGTACGAGAACAGCAACCGTTACCTCTCGCGCTGGCTCGGCGACCTGTGGCGGTACGCGGGTGACGACTCCGGCGAGAGCTACATCCGGCGCGGCTGGGACGAGTGCCTGACCGCACTGGCCCGGGTGCAGGACGCCCTGCGCGACCCGTCACCGGAGGACGACCCGTGCGAGACGACCGGCGACGGCTGGATCGCCGAGGACGCCCTCGCCACGGCCCTGCACTGTTTCCTGCTGTTCCCCGACGAACCGGTCACAGCCCTGCGCCGGGCCGCCTGCACGCGTGGCGACTCCGACTCGATCGGCTGCCTGACCGGGGCGCTGGCCGGGGCACATCTGGGGGCCGCGGCCTGGCCCAAGGAGTGGTCGGAGCGGATCGAGTACCGCAGCGACCTGCTGTCGCTGGGAGCGCTCTGGGACTCTTGATCCATGCGTACGAAGACGAAGCACCTGCACGAGGCCGGGCTGCCGGTCACGGACTTCGGCCCGGTACTGGCCGAGGAACCCGGACCGCTGCTGTTCGCCACGGTCTCCGGGGCTCATCTGTACGGGTTTCCGTCCCGGGACTCGGATGTGGACCTGCGGGGGGTCCACCTCCTGCCGACGGAGGATCTCGTCGGGCTGCGCGAGCCGGAGGAGACACGTTCGCGGATGTGGGACCGGGACGGGATCGAGATGGATCTCGTCACGCACGACCTGCGGAAGTTCGTCCGGCTGATGCTGAAGCCGAACGGATATGTGCTGGAGCAGCTGCTCTCGCCGCTGGTGGTGCACACGAGTGGGCTGCATGCGGAACTGATGGAGCTTGCGCCCCGGGTGGTGACCCGCAACCATGCCCACCACTACCGGGGGTTCGCGAAGACGCAATGGCGGCTGTACGAGGGCACCCGTGAACTGAAGCCGCTGCTCTACACGTTCCGGGCGCTGCTGACCGGTATCCATCTGATGCGCAGCGGCGAGGTACGGGCGCACCTGCCGGCCCTGCTGGGGGAGGTGGCGGCGCCGCAGTATCTGCCGGAGCTGATCGCGGCCAAGGCGGAGGCGGAGCACGGGGGCGCCGAGGGTGTGGACGGCGCGGTGGTGTCCGGCGACGTGGAAGCATTGCACCGGGTGCTCGACGAGGCGCAGGAGAAGTCGGGGCTGCCGGAGACGGCCGGGCGTGCGGCGTTCGACGGGCTGCATGAGCTCGTGGTGCGTGCGCGGTCGACCGGAGGCGGGGCTCTGTCCTCGATCTCCCCCTCGGTCTGAAGGCCATGGGGGACCCCCTCTACGGACGTGGGGGCGGCTCGTCCGCGAGGTGCTGTCGCATGCGGGTGACTCCGCCGGGGACGGCCCGTGGTGACCGGGTGCCCCCCGGGGGCGACGTCCCGGGCGACGAACGTTCCGGTGCGACGCAGGGGTTCTGCTTCATCCCCCTGCGGGGACTCCCCTGCGCGGCCCCGGACCGGCCGTCACGCGGCAGCGGAGCGGTGGTGGTTGCGGGCGGGCCCGTTCAGTCGGTGCCGGGTGACAGCGCCGACGTTCGGCGGGTACGGATCAGGAAGTCCTGCACCCGGGACCGGTCCGGCTCCGGTGGGAGCGGGGAGCCCGTTGCCGCCTCGTCGTTCTCCTCGGCCATGCGGGTCATCCGGCGTTCGACCTCCGACCAGGGAACCTCGCCGCGCTTCACCGCGAGCAGGTCCTCCCGGGCAGCGCCCACGTCGACCGTCAGCTCTCCCGTGCGCAGCAGGTCCCGGCCACTCGCCAGCAGCCGCAGCAGATGCATGGCGTGCTTCCAGCGTGGCGCACCGTGACTACGGACATCCGCCTCCAGCTTCCTGCGCTGGCCCAGCGCGTAGCGGACGAAGGTCCGGTGGGCGAGGCGGGACAGGAACGCGTCGCGCAGGGAGAGGAGTTCGCGGCCGACGGGGGTGACCTGTTCCACCAGGGGGGAGTGCAGGCACTCCAGGACATTGGGGTTGGCGATCAGCGCCAGCTCGCAGAAGCGCTCCAGTTCCCAGGAGAACTGCTCCTCCGCCGGGCCCTCGACGTGTGTCGGCGGTTTCTCGAACCGCCAGAAGAGGGGGGTCGGCGCCAGGAAGACACCGCGCCGGTCGGTGTCACTGTCGTCCGTGGCGAGCCCGAACGCGCGTGAGCCCATCACACAGGAGTAGATCGTGTGGTCGCGTACGAGGGCCTCGGCGTCCGGGGATGTCATGCGGGTGAGCGTACGTGAGGGTCGATGCGTCGTGGGCGGGGAGCCGTGGCGCCGGCACCGGCCGCATGACGGTGATCCGAAAGGCCCGGCGCGCACCCCTCCGGTGAGCGCGACGACCCCACCTTCGTACCGCAGGGAGACTTCGATCGCCTGCCGTATCCGGCCCGCATGCGGACCAATGCCGAATCCGTCCGCTTCCCGGACGACGTCCCATGCCGAACGTCGCGGGACCCACTGGACGCCGGGGAAGCCGATGAACGCCGACTGGGGCTGTCGACGGACCGCCGCCCGGCGGGCACCTCGGGCGGCGGTGCGCGGCGGTGCCCCACGCGGCGATCGGCGCCGTGGCGACGGGGCCGCGCGCCCATGGCGCGGCCACCGCGGAGCCCGCCGCCGTCCACCTCGTCGCCCGGGCGGGCGAGGGCGCGCGCTGGGCTCAGCCGTGGCCCGCCGAACCGGCCGCGCTGCGGGGGCAGCGCGTACGCCGATGTCGCGGAGGCCGCGTTCGCGGACGCCCGCGGACTTCCCTGACGTGACCGTCCCGGCGGGGGCTTCGGCTCGCGCCGGGACGGCCGGTGTCATACGAGCCGGATGGTGTCACCGGTGACGGTGATCCGTTCGACGGGCAGCGGGCCAGGCGCGGGACCGGCCACGACCGCCGCGTCCGTGATGCGGTACTTGCTGCCGTGGCAGGGGCAGTTGATGGTGCCGTTGCTGACCGAGTCGACGGTGCAACCCGCATGGGCACAGATGGCGGAGAAGCCCTTGAACTCGCCCTCCTTGGGCTGGGTCACCACCACCTTCTGCTCCTGGAAGATCGTGCCGCCGCCGACGGGGATGTCCGAGGTCTTGGCGAGAACCGTGCCGCTCGCGTTGGAACCTTTCGGCGCCGTGGTGCTTGCCGTGGCACTCGGGGTGACGCTTGGTGAGGTCTTCGGTGCGGATGCTGTGCTGCTTTCGTCTCCGGACGAGCCGCAAGCGGTCACCAGCCCGGCGGCGCCCGCCGCGGCTGCCGTGAGGACCGTCCTTCGTCGTGCGTCCATGGCTTGCTCCCTCTGTGGTGGCCGCGACCGGGTGAGCCGTCTGCTCCCGGCATGGGCATCGTGACCCCGCGGACGCCGAGGGCCTAGCAACCTGGCGGCAGACTCGCCCGAGTGGCAGAAGGACCGGTTCTGGCCGCCATTGTCGATATTCCGTCCCTCTTCCGAAGGGCGGAACCATGGCAGGAAACGACCTCGGCGGCTTGCTGGACGGCTTGCTGGGCGGCGGGAGCCGGAGCGGGGGTGCCGGCGGGCGCCGGGAACATCCTCGGAGCGCTGCTGGGCGCGCTGGGCGCTGACAAGGGCGGCGCGGGCGATGACAACGCACGCGAGGCCTGATCGGGATGCTCACCGGGTCCGGCCTCCTCGACCGGGCCAAGTCCTGGGTCGGCACCGGTGCGTACCGGTCGGTGAGTGGCGCCCGGATCGCACCGGACGCCGCGAACTTCCCGGCAAGCCTTTCCGGTCGCTGCACCAGCGCCGTCGCCGGACTGTTCACCGGCGTCCTTGCCGACCGGGTGCACGGCCGGATCGATGCCTGCCCGGCGCGGGCGGCCGGTCGGGTCCGGCGGGCGCTGCTCGCCGGGCACGCCACCGCCGCCTCCCGATGACCGCCGTGTCTCACGGACAGAGCACCTCGGTCGTCTGCCGCCCCGCCCCTCTAGGCTGAAAACGCGCAGGTTGGCACCGAGCAGGTGCGACAACCATGCAGCGGCACGAAGAACAACGGCACGAAGAACGACAGCACGAAGAAGTGAGGAGCCAGACGTGGCGGTACGAGCGGTCCGTGGAGCTGTCCAGCTGGACCGGGACGAGGCCGGACACATGGACGAGCGGGTCAGCGGCCTGCTCACCGCCATCCTGGAGCGCAACAGCCTCGTCGCGGACGACCTGATCAGCATCTGGTTCACGGCCACCCCCGATCTGCACAGCGACTTCCCGGCCGCCGCCGCACGCGGCATCGGCATTGTCGACGTGCCGCTGATCTGCGCCCAGGAGCTGGACGTCGAAGGGGCGATGCCGCGCGTGGTGCGCATCCTCGCCCATGTCGAGACGTATCTCCCCAAGTCCGAGATCGCGCACGTCTACCTCGGCGCCACCGCCTCCCTCCGCAAGGACATCGCCCAGTGAGAACCGCCGTCGTCATCGGAACCGGCCTGGTCGGCACCTCCGCAGCCCTCGCCCTCGCCGGGCGCGGCGTCCACGTCCACCTCCTCGACCACGACCCGGCGTCCGCCCGCACCGCGGCCGCGCTCGGCGCCGGTACGGACGAGGCGCCCGAAGGCCGCGTCGACCTGGCCGTCGTCGCCGTACCGCCTGCCCATGTGGCCTCGGTGCTCGCCACCGCCATGCGGGACGACATCGCCCGCGGCTACCTCGACGTCGCCAGCGTCAAGGGCGGACCCCGCCGCGAGCTGGAAGCCCTCGGCGTCGACCTCACGCCGTACATCGGTACGCACCCGATGGCCGGCAAGGAGCGTTCGGGCCCCCTCGCCGCCACCGCCGACCTCTTCGAGGGGCGCCCCTGGGTCCTCACCCCGACCCGCGACACCGACACCGAGGTCCTCAACCTCGCCCTGGAACTCGTCGCGCTCTGCCGCGCCGTTCCGGTCGTCATGGACGCCGACGCCCACGACCGGGCCGTCGCCCTCGTCTCCCACACCCCGCAGCTGATCTCGTCGATGGTCGCCGCCCGCCTGGAGGAGGCCGACGAGACGGCCGTACGCCTCTGCGGCCAGGGCATCAGGGACGTCACCCGGATCGCCGCCTCCGACCCCCGGATGTGGGTGGAGATCCTCTCCGCCAACCCCGGACCGGTCGCCGATGTGCTCGCCGGGGTCGCCGCCGACCTCGACGAGACGGTACAGGCCCTGCGCAGCCTCCAGACCGGCGACGAGCACAAGCGCCGCGAAGGCACCGACTCCATCGAGGACGTGCTGCGGCGCGGCAACGCGGGCCGCGTCAGGGTCCCCGGGAAGCACGGGGCGGCCCCCGCGTCGTACGAGGTCGTGGCCGTGCTGATCAGCGACCGGCCGGGCGAACTGGCCAGGATCTTCGCGGACGCGGGCCGGGCCGGGATCAACATCGAGGACGTCCGCATCGAGCACGCCACCGGGCAGCAGGCGGGTCTGGTGCAGCTGATGGTCGAGCCGAGTGCGGCTCCCGCACTGGCCACGGCGCTGGGCGAACGGGGCTGGTCGATTCGCCAGTAGGTGGCGTCCCGCGCATCACGGCCGGACGCCCCGGGTCAGCGGTGTGGCCAGGTCCGGGGGCAGTTGTCCACAGGGTGCAAAGGCCCGTCCAGACACTCGGTAACCTTGAGCGGGGCGGGTTCGCGCGTCCCCGTCCCGCCCACCCCCGAGTACCAGGAAGGTGTCCACCACCGTGGAAACCGCAAGCGCCGCAGCCCGGACGGCCCCGGCCGCAGTGATCGTTGCCATAGACGGCCCGTCCGGCACCGGTAAGTCGAGCACGTCGAAGGCCGTCGCCGCCCAGCTCGGCCTGAGCTACCTGGACACCGGCGCCCAGTACCGGGCAATCACCTGGTGGATGCTGAACAACGGCATCGACGTGCACAATGCCGCGGAGGTCGCGACCGCCGCGGACAAGCCGGTCATCGTCTCGGGCACGGACCCGGCCGCCCCGACGATCACGGTCGACGGCGAGGACGCCGCGGGCCCGATCCGTACGCAGGAGGTCACCTCCAGGGTCAGCGCCGTCAGCGCGGTCCCCGAGGTGCGGGCCCGGATCACCGAGCTGCAGCGGTCCATCGCCGCCGGCGCCGAGGTCGGCATCGTCGTCGAGGGCCGTGACATCGGCACCACCGTGCTGCCCGACGCCGACCTCAAGATCTTCCTGACCGCCTCCCCGGAGGCCCGCGCGGCCCGCCGCAGCGGAGAGCTCAAGGGCTCCGATCTCGCCACCACCAAGGAGGCGCTGATCAAGCGGGACAACGCGGACTCCAGCCGGAAGACCTCGCCGCTCGCCAAGGCGGACGACGCGGTCGAGGTGGACACGACCGAGCTGACCCTGCAGCAGGTCATCGAGTGCGTCGTCACCCTCGTCGAGGAGAAGCGGGCCGCGAAGTGACCCCTGCCACGGGCACGCCCACGCTGCGTGGAGCGGCGGTCGGGCGCGGGATCGGCATCGGGCTGATGTACGGGCTGTGGAAGCCCCGAGTCCTCGGTGCGTGGCGGGTACCCGCCTCCGGACCCGTCATACTCGCGGTGAACCACTCCCACAACATCGACGGGCCGATGCTGATGGGCACCGCGCCCCGGCCCGTGCACTTCCTGATCAAGAAAGAGGCGTTCGTCGGCCCCCTCGACCCGTTCCTGCGCGGAATCGGTCAGCTGAAGGTGGACCGTACGAGCGCCGACCGCACCGCCGTCACGCACGCCCTGGGGGTCCTGCAGAACGGCGGGGTGCTGGGGATCTTTCCCGAGGGCACCAGGGGTGAAGGAGACTTCGCCTCGCTGCGGGCCGGACTCGCGTACTTCGCGGTACGCAGCGGGGCGCCGATCGTCCCCGTGGCCGTCCTGGGAAGCACCGAGCGCCGTGGGCGGTTGATATCGGCACTGCCGCCGTTGCGCAGCCGGGTCGATGTCGTCTTCGGCGACGCCTTCGAAACCGGTGACGGGAGTGGCCGGCGCACCCGGAAGGCGCTGGACGAGGCGACGGTACGGATCCAGGAGCGGCTGACCTCGCACCTGGACAGGGCCAGGCGTTTCACCGGGCGCTAAGTAAGACTTGAGTAGTGGGCCGCGTGATCGTGGTCCATCGATGATGATGCAAAGAGGAACGGACTTCATGAACGACCAGATTCACTCCGGCGGCTCGGACCACGAGCACGGAGCGCTTGGCGACGCCGAGTACGCGGAGTTCATGGAGCTCGCCGCGCAGGAAGGTTTCGACCTCGAGGACGTCGAGGGCGCGATCGACGAGGCCGGTCACGGACCGCTGCCCGTCCTCGCGGTCGTCGGCCGCCCCAATGTCGGCAAGTCGACCCTGGTGAACCGGATCATCGGCCGCCGCGAGGCGGTCGTCGAGGACAAGCCCGGAGTCACCCGGGACCGGGTCACCTACGAGGCCGAATGGGCCGGCCGCCGCTTCAAGGTGGTCGACACCGGCGGCTGGGAGCAGGACGTGCTGGGCATCGACGCCTCCGTCGCCGCCCAGGCCGAGTACGCGATCGAGGCGTCCGACGCGGTCGTCTTCGTCGTCGACTCGACCGTCGGTGCGACCGACACGGACGAGGCCGTCGTCAAGCTGCTGCGCCGGGCCGGGAAGCCTGTCGTCCTGTGCGCCAACAAGGTCGACGGCCAGAGCGGCGAGGCCGACGCCACCGCACTGTGGTCGCTCGGTCTCGGTGAGCCGCACCCGGTCTCGTCGCTGCACGGCCGTGGCACCGGCGATCTGCTCGACGCCGTCCTCGAAGCACTGCCCGAGGCTCCGGCCCAGCGCTTCGGCACCGCCCTCGGCGGACCGCGCCGCATCGCCCTCATCGGCCGTCCGAACGTCGGCAAGTCCTCGCTGCTGAACAAGGTGGCGAACGAGGACCGGGTCGTCGTCAACGAAATGGCCGGCACCACCCGTGACCCGGTCGACGAGCTGATCGAGCTCGGCGGCATCACCTGGAAGTTCATCGACACGGCCGGCATCCGCCGCCGCGTCCACCTCCAGGAGGGCGCGGACTACTACGCCTCGCTGCGCACCGCGGCCGCCGTCGAGAAGGCAGAGGTCGCCGTCGTCCTGATCGACGCCAGCGAGTCCATCAGCGTGCAGGACCAGCGCATCGTCACCATGGCCGTGGAGGCCGGGCGTGCGATGGTGATCGCGTACAACAAGTGGGACACGCTCGACGAGGAGCGCCGCTACTACCTGGAGCGCGAGATCGAGACGGAGCTCGCGCAGGTCACGTGGGCACCGCGGGTCAATGTCTCGGCTGTCACCGGCCGGCACATGGAGAAGCTGGTCCCGGCGATCGAGACCGCGCTCGAAGGCTGGGAGACGCGTGTTCCCACCGGCCGGCTGAACGCGTTCCTCGGCGAGATCGTCGCCGCCCACCCGCACCCGGTCCGTGGCGGAAAGCAGCCGCGCATCCTCTTCGGCACCCAGGCCGGCACCAAGCCGCCGCGCTTCGTACTCTTCGCCTCCGGCTTCCTGGAGCACGGTTACCGCCGCTTCGTCGAGCGTCGTCTGCGCGAGGAGTTCGGCTTCGACGGCACCCCGATCCACATCTCGGTGCGGGTCCGCGAGAAGCGCGGCCGCAAGAAGTGACGCCCGGGTCGGCCCGCCGACCGGCCGACCGACTGTCCGTCCGTGCCGGACATGACGAAGCCCCACACCGTTCCTGTTGTGAGCGGTGGGGGGCTTCGTCGTACGGTCAGGCTCCCCCGGAGCCCGGTGGCAGCGCCGCCGGGGCGGTGCGCCCGGCGTGACGGCCGACCCGCTGCCAGGAGCCGAGGTTTCCGGTGCGCGGACCCTGACCGGAGGGGCCTGTGGCGCCGCCGGAGTGGTTCGGATGGCCGGACTGGAGGCTCAGCGGGGTGCGGGCGCCGAAAGGACCCGTACCGAAGGCCATGAAGGCCAGATCTTCCTCGCCGCTCCGATCACCTGGCAGCGCCCGGAACGACCGTCGGTACTCGGAGTACAACGCGTCGTAGATCGGGGTGTGGGACTGGCCGCCCGAAGGTTCCCGCGACGGGCGCATCGCGGGGATCGGGCTCGGGCGCTGGTGGGAGGGGTCGTATGAGTGCACGTACGTGCCAACGACCCCACCGGCCGTCGGATGCGGGCCCGGCGAAGAAATAGCTGTTCGCTGCGGGTGCGAGGAGCGTACGGACATGATCAGGTCCCGGCCAGCGGCATCGCCGCCGCGACCAGGAGACCGCCGGCCGCGGCCTTCTCCAGTGCGTCGCGCAGCAGGTCCTCACGGGGCTGCTGGCCGATCGATCCGGCCGGGGCGGCGAAGACGAGAACGGTCCGCGATTTGTTGGCCGCGGTCCGCCAGCCCTCGGTGACCTGCAGCGGGGTGTGCGCCTGCCACCAGGCGACGGGGGCGCCGCCGCCCGTGCCCGGCTGCAGCACGGCGTGCAGCCGGCCCATGGCGAGCAGGATCGACCAGCCGTGCAGCAGGGCCGGCAGCCTGTCCATCGCGCGGACCGGCTGGAAGCCCTGCTCCAGCAGGAGCTGCAGGAACTCGTCGCCCCGGCTGCCGTCCGTACCGGGGCGGGCGATCGCGCCTGTCGGTTCGACGACCAGCGCCGGGTGGAGCTCGTCGTCGATCAGGACGAGACCGCTGGTGACGCCGAGGACGGCCTGGCCGGGCATGAGCCCCTCCGGGCCCTCCGACTCGCTGCCGGTGATGCTGCGCACGGCGCCCTGCAGCTGCTCCTCGGAGACCTGGACGACCTGGGAGGGGATGCAGGTCGCGTGCGCGAAGGCGAGCACGGCGGTCTCGTCGCCGACGAACAGCACCGTGCTGGTGCGCTCCTGCTCGGAATCGCCAGGGGTGCGGCAGGAGGTGCAGTCGTAGCTGCCCGGGGCGTTGTCGCCGACGAGTAACCGATCGGCTTCTGCATCGCCGATCTCGGCGCGTACGTCCTCGCTGACGTCGAGCATGCGCGGCACGGGTGGCTCCTCGAACTCGGTACGTGCGCCGGGCGGTTCCCGGCTCATGAAGAGACAACGGGCGATCCGTGGCCGGGGTCACGCGCGAAAGGGAACGGAATCGAACCGTCCGGCGCAGTGGGTGAATCGGAGCCCCGAAGGGTTTACTTTCGGTCAATACCCACTGATTGCTGGCACATTGATCTGCCTGGCCCGACGAGTGACCGGCTCGGCAACAGGTCGATAAATCATGAAATCGAGGAACATAGAAGTGGCTGAAACTCGTCGATACCTTGAGTAAACCGGCGATCGGGTCTCACCGTCATGACAGGTGGAGCCCGCAGCAGATCGGTCGAACCGGGGGACACGGCGAGTCATGCACATTTCGTTTCTGCTCCACAACGCCTACGGCGTCGGGGGCACCATCCGCACGACGTTCAACCTCGCCGGGCAACTGGCCGAGCACCATGACATCGAGATCGTGTCGGTCTTCCGTCACCGCGACGCCCCCGCGCTGGGCGCCCCCGCAGGCGTACGGATGAGTCACCTCGTCGACCTGCGGAAGAAGAGCCCCACGTACGACGGCGACATGATCGAGCACACCAGACCCGCCGCCGTCTTCGCCCGCGGCGACAGCCGGTACCGGCAGTACAGCCGGCTCACCGACGCACGGGTGGCGGACCATCTGCGCTCCCTGGAGGCGGATGTCGTCGTCGGCACCCGCCCCGGGCTCAATGTCCAGATCACCCGGCAGGCCAGACGCGGTCCGGTCCGGATCGGGCAGGAGCACCTCACCCTCGACAGCCACAGCTACCGGCTGCGCCGTGAGATCGGCCACCGTTACACGCTGCTCGACGCGATCACGACCGTCACCGAGGCCGACGCACACGCCTACCGGACCGGGCTGCGGCTGCCCGGCGTACGTATCGAGTCCATCCCCAACGGGGTGCCCGAGCCGGTGGTCGCACCCGCCGACTGCGACAGCAAGTGGGTGATCGCCGCAGGGCGGCTGCACAAGGTGAAGCGGTACGACGTGCTGGTCCGCGCGTTCGCCGACGTCGTTGCCGTCCGCCCCGACTGGCGTCTTCGCATCTACGGCGGCGGCGACGCGACCGGCGACGAACGGCAGGCACTGCACACGCTCATCGGTCGACTGGGCCTGCACAACCATGTGTTCCTGATGGGCTCGGTCAACCCGCTGGAGGCCGAGTGGCCCAAGGGGGCGATCGCCGCGGTCACCTCGGACCGGGAGTCCTTCGGGATGACGATCGTCGAGGCGATGCGCTGCGGCCTGCCGGTCGTCGCCACCGACTGCCCGCACGGCCCCCGCGAGATCATCGACGACGGCAACGACGGACGGCTGGTGCCGGTCGGGAACGCGGTCGCGGTCGCGGACGCCGTGCTCGGTCTGATCGACGACGACGGAACACGGCACCGGATGGGACGGGCCGCCCGCGCCGCATCGCGACGGTTCGACCCTGCGCTGATCGCCGAACGCCACGAAGGGCTCTACACCGAACTCATCAGGCGCGGCGGGCGTCACCACTCGCACAGCGCCCTGCGCACCGGCGTGCACAGGGCCCGCGGCGCGGTGCTGGACGGCATGTACGCGCTGCGCCACAAGGCCGGCGACGCGCTCCGCAAGGGGAGGGCCGCGTGACTGTGCCCGCGCTGCGGCCGACACCGCCCGCCGAATCCGCTGCCGGCCGCGTCGCCGACTGCATCGCCGACGCCGACGGCCGGATCACCTTCGACCTCCTCCCGGACCGCAGGGAGGGAGGGGCACCGGGGGCCGTCCTGCTCCTGCGCCTGCGCGCTGCGAAGGGGAGGAGCGACCGGACGGCCGAGGACGTGCGGTTGCCCCTGGACCCGGATGGCGACGGGCGGCTGCGCGCCGTGCTGCCGGGCACGACGGAGCTTGCCGAGGGCCGCTGGGACGCCTGGGTGCAGCAGCCGGGCACGGACGGCGAGACGGCCGTCGAACCCGGCATCAGGGATCTGCGGGCCCTGGTCGACCGCACGCCCGACCCCGGCGGCACAGTCGGCGGGGTCGTGGTCCGCATCCCGTATCCGACCGCCGACGGCCGGCTCGCCGTGCGCTGCTGGGTTCGCACGCCGCACGCGGAGGCCGGGCCGATCACCTTCGGTCCGGCCGCGATGACCGTCGAAGGGACGCTGTACGGGGCGGAGCTCGGCGACGACGCGTGCGTGGAGGCGCGGCCGGCCGGCCGTCCCGAGCTGAGCTGCCGGGCGCCCGTGACCGGCAGGGACGGGAGTTTCACCTTCAGCCTCCCGTACGACCTGCCGACCGCCGGACCGGTGACCGCGCCGCAGCTGTGGGAACTGTGGATGCTCCCCGGCGGGCCGAGCGGGGGCGGTATCGGCGGGATCAGGATCTCGCGCATCCTCGACGACATCTGGGACCGCAAGAAGATCTTCGTCTACCCGCCTCGAGCCATTACGGGGGACGTACTCGCCGCCCCCTGCTACTCGGCCGACAACGACCTCTGTCTACGGCTGGATCCGGTCCGACGGCACGACTGACGCGGGTCTAGGACAGCAGCTGTCCTCGACCAGTGGCAGACTCGCCCCATGTTGGAGACCTCGGCACGACTGCTGCGCCTGCTCTCACTCCTGCAGGCCCACCGGGACTGGTCCGGAGCCGATCTCGCCGAACGGCTCGGGGTGACCCCCCGGACCGTCCGGCGGGACGTCGACAAACTGCGCGAGCTCGGCTATCCGGTCAACGCCAGCCCCGGTACCGGCGGCGGCTATCAGCTCGGCGCGGGGGCCGAGCTGCCGCCGTTGCTCCTCGACGACGAGGAAGCGGTCGCGGTGGCGGTCGGGTTGCGCACCGCGGCCGGTCAGGGCGTCGAGGGCATCGGGGAGACCTCCGTACGCGCACTCGCCAAACTCGAGCAGGTCCTGCCGAACCGGCTCCGCCGCCGGGTCGGCGCCCTGAGCTCCTTCACTGTGCCCATGATGCGCGGACCCGGCGCCTCCGCCGTCGACCCGGGCGTCCTCACCGAGCTGGCCGGGGCCTGTCGGGACAGCGAGCGGCTGCGCTTCGCCTACCGGTCCCACGGCGGCTCCGTGTCGCGCCGGACCGTCGAACCGCACCGGCTGGTGTGCACCGAGCGCCGCTGGTACCTGGTCGCCTGGGACCTGGAGCGCGCGGACTGGCGCACCTTCCGGGCGGACCGGATCACCCCCACGCCACCGCACGGTCCCCGCTTCGCTCCGCGCCGCCCGCCCGCCGAGGACCTGGCCGCCTATGTCTCGGAGGGCGTCTCCATCAGTGCGTACGCGACGCATGCGGTGATCCGGCTGAAGGCACCGGTCGAACTGGCCGCGGAGCGCATCTCGCCGTCCTCCGGAGTGCTGGAGGCCATCGACGCGGACAGCTGCCTGCTGCGCGCCGGTGCGGCGAGCCTCGACGTCCTGGTGATCCACGTGATGCTCATGGGCTTCGACTTCGAGGTCGTCGAACCGCAGGAGCTCACCGAAGCCATCAGGGCGGCCCGGGACCGGCTCTCCCGGGCACTCGGCTGAAGGCAGCCGCGGACTTTCGACCGACCGCTCGCCCGGTGTGTCCGGCCGGTCGGGGCGGGCTTGTGTCCGGTATACGGGCGGATGCGGGCGGCGGTCCCGGTCCGATGGTGCGGATATTCCGACCAGAAGATAAGGCTGCCATAAGGAAGCGTGAATTCTCGGTGGCGAGCCTGTTTTGAAATGCCTTACAGGAAGGAAATTCCGACCATCGGGTATGTCATATTTCCTCGGGCTTTCCGAGCCGTTCAGTGATCGTTTATAAGTGCGCGTGATTACTGTGTGTCGGACTGAGAACCGCACGTTCGAGTGAAGGAGTCCGAGGGGAACGGCTGTCGTGATCCTGTGACACAAGCGTGACCGGTGGCGTACGTGAGGATGCGGTGCCGGGTGCCTGCGCCCGGCTTCCGTACCCGTACGGGGGCGCCTACGGTGAGTGGCATGGCACCTATCCCGACCCCTCCCGCCCAGCCCGATGACACGCCCGGCGCGTATGTCGGCCTCGCCGCAGAAGCCGCCGAGCGGAGGGCCCGTGCCCGCGGCTGGCGCACTGTCAGGGCTCTGCCGCCGGGGGCGATCATCACCATGGAGTACTTGGCCGGGCGGATCAACTTCGAGGTCGACAACGCCGTGGTGACCCGCTGCTGGGTCGGCTGAGACCTCTGTCATGAGCAAGGCCCCGACCGAGGTCGGGGCCTTGACTGTGCGGGGGGAGGCTGTGCGTACCGTCCCCGCACGGGGCTGCGGTCCGTCAGCCGCCGGCCACCGGGCGGGCCGGGCTCGTGCCGCCTCGGGGCGATCGGTCCGCGTGCGGCGGGCGCCGACTGCCGGCCGGGGTGACCGGCGTCCGCTCCGAGCGCACCACGTGCGACGTGTGGGCCCGCTGCCGGGTCCCCGCCGCCGGAGCGGCAGGTGCCGAGGCGGCCGGGCGACCGCCTGTGGCGACCGGTTCGAGCACCGGGCTTCCGCCCGCGCCGTCACCACTGTCCGGTTGCGGCAGCAGCACGGCCTGGGGCGCACCGGCCGCGACGGGCACCGGGAGAGCGGTCCGGCGGCGCGCACGCAACTGCTCGCGCACCGCGAAGATCCAGTCCTCGGTACGGGTGATCAACGGCTCGACCCACGGCAGGCCCAGCAGGATCAGCAGCCCTGCGGCCCAGCCGAGCAGCACATCGCTCAGCCAGTGCGTACCGAGATAGACGGTCGTGAGCCCGACCCCGAGCGAGACCACCGCCGATACGGCCGACAGGTAGCGCCTGGCCCGCGGCGTAGTGGCCAGGTAGGCGAGGATTCCCCAGGTCACCACGGCGTTGGCGGTGTGTCCGGACGGAAATATATCGCCGCCGGCGAAGAGCTCCGCGGAGCCGATCTGGGTTGCGTAGTGCGGGCCGAGCCGGCCCAGGCCGAGCTTGACGGCGCCCACGGTCAGGTTGAGCAGCAGCAGCGAGGCGCCCAGGGTCAGCAGGGGCCGCAGAGTGTGCTGCCGCCAGGAGCGCCAGCCGAGCCAGCAGGCGACCATCACGGCCGTCGGGCCTCGCTGGCCGAGCACGACGTAGTAGTCGAGGAAGGCATGGATTCCGGGCCACTGCTGGTAGGGCCGGAAGAGCATGACCTTCCAGTCCAGGGTCACCAGCCAGGAGCCGATCAGCACGGCAACGACGATGGCGAGATAGAACGCCAACGTCCCGCCGAAGAGAGCGATGCGGTGACGGCTCATCCGCGGCGGCTCTATCTTCGGCGGTTCCGGCTCCCGGTCCAGCCGGGCAAAGATGTCGGTACGCACCCAATCGACGTTACAGCGAGTGAGTGCCTGATCCGGTCGTTCGGGCCGCTTTGTGATGACGATGTGATGTGGACTATGTCTCAGACAGGTCAATATTTCGGACCCGCCAGTGAATCGCGATGGCCTGGTGCTCTATTTCTTCCGTGCTTATTTCGGATGAGTGTTTGAGTATCTCCGAATAAATGGCGAGCGGTGCAGGTATCCATTTCTCCGGCCGTGATGGGTGGGTGGACGGACGGTGCCCGGCCGGTCACGGAACGGTCACGAGTCGATGCCGGGGCCGGTCGGGCGCGGAGCCGGCGGAGGGACTGGCGTGGCGTACGCCACACCTCACGACCTGTCGGGGTATGAGATCGACCACGTGTGGCCACGTCGAACTCGCGTACGCTGACGGATCACTCGCCCGTCGATGCCGGGCCTGGAGGGGCAGTGCACGCTGCTTCCCCGGTTGGCCTGCCGAGCGCGAGGGACCTTTGGGAGGTACATGCATGTCCGGGACGACCACAGCCCGATTCCGGCTGCGCGCAGCCGCCGACGGTGCCAATCGATGGGTCGTCCTGGTCGTCCTCTGCCTCAGTCTGTTGCTCGTGGCGCTCGACGCGACGGTGCTCCACGTCGCCGTACCCGCCGTCACCGAGGATCTGCGGCCCAGCGCCGTCGGTCTGCTGTGGATCGTGGACGCCTATCCGCTGGTCTGCGCCTCGCTGCTGATCCTCTTCGGCACCCTCGGTGACCGGGTCGGCCGCCGCCGCATCCTGCTGCTCGGCTACGCGCTCTTCGGTGTGGCCTCCGCGATCGCCGCGGTGGCGGACAGTCCCGGCGTACTGATAGCGGCGCGCGCCCTGCTGGGTGTCGGCGGCGCGATGATCATGCCCGCGACGCTCTCCATCCTCCGCCAGGTCTTCCCCGACCGGCGCGAGCGAGCCGTCGCCATCGGGGTGTGGACCGCGGTCGCCGCCGTCGGCGCGGCCACCGGACCGGTCATCGGCGGCTTCCTCGTGGAGCACTTCTGGTGGGGCTCGGTCTTTCTGATCAACATCCCGCTGATGGCGCTGATCCTGCCGATCGGCCGGTTGCTGCTGCCCGAATCGCGGGGCAGCGACGACGGCCCCTGGGATGTGCTCGGCGCGCTGATGGCCGCGGCCGGAGTGCTCGGGGTGGTCCTCGGTGTGAAGCGCGCGGGCACCGGCGGGGGCGTCTTCGGCCCCGCCACCCTCGTACCGCTGCTGCTCGGGGCGGCGCTGCTCGTCGCGTTCGTCCGTCGGCAGAAGCGCCGTACGCATCCACTGATCGACATCGCGATGTTCGCGCGGCCCGCGTTCTCCACCGCGGTCGGCTGCATCGTCCTCGCCATGCTGGCCCTGGTCGGTCTGGAACTGATCGCCGTCCAGTATCTGCAGCTGGTTCTGGGCCTCAGCCCCCTGGAGACCGGCCTGCGGCTGCTGCCGCTCACCTTCGCCGCGATGGCCGCGGGCGCGACCGGCTCGTACACCCTGCGCCGGGTCGGGCCGCGCCGGATGGTCGGCTGGGGCTTCGTGCTCACCGCCGCCTCGGTGCTGATCCTGACCCTGATGGGGCAGCACGACCGGCCCGTCCTGCTGACCGTGGCGTTCGTCGTGCTCGGCTTCGGGCTCCAGTCCACGCTCTTCGGGGCGTACGAATCGATGCTCAGCGAGGCCCCGGCGGACCGGGCGGGTGGCGCGGCGGCCATCGGCGAAACCTCGTACCAGCTGGGTGCGGGCATGGGAATCGCCCTGCTGGGCAGCGTCATGAACGCCGCCTACACGCCCGGACTGGCCAAGCTCTCCGGAGCGGGGGTCCCCGCCGAGGCGTCCGCCGCCGCCTCTCACTCACTGGGCGAGGCCTATCAGGTCGCCTCGCAGCTGGGCGGTCCGCTGGGCGGGGTGCTGCGGAGCGCGGCCCGGCATGCCTTCATCGACGGGCTGCATGTCACGCTGCTGGTCAGTGCGGGTCTGCTGCTGGTGGGCGCGCTCGCCGCGCTGCGACTGCCGCGGGTGATGGAGTGCCCGCCGGTGGAGATCTGCGAACCCCGCGAAGCCGCCGAGGCGGCCGTGGTCGTGGAGTCGCGAGGGCCTCGCGCGTTCCCTGCTCCCCAGGGCGCCCCGGTCCAGGGCCTGCCGAACGGGCCCCTTTCGGTGCCCGCCCGGCGGCGACCCGCCGAGGCCACCGGCTCTGGACGCGCGGCACGCTGAGCCGTAACGTCAGCACGACGCCATAACTAACACTGCTAGTTTTAGTATCGTGCGAGCCGCCGGAGGCGCCCTCATGTCCACCCCATCTCCCGCGAAGCCGTCGAAGCTCCCGCCCTTCGACCCCGGCGACCCGATCGGCATCGACGATCTGCTCGACCCCGAGGACCTCGCGATCCGCTCCACCGTCCGCGCCTGGGCCGCCGACCGGATCCTGCCGCACATTGCCGAGTGGTACGAGAACGGCGAGCTGCCCGGCATCCGTGAGCTCGCCCGCGAACTCGGCTCGATCGGCGCCCTCGGCATGTCCCTGCAGGGATACGGCTGCGCGGGCGCCACCGCCGTCCAGTACGGACTGGCCTGCCTGGAGCTCGAAGCGGCGGACTCCGGGATCCGCTCTCTCGTCTCCGTGCAGGGCTCCCTCGCCATGTACGCCATTCACCGCTTCGGTTCCGAGGAGCAGAAGCAGCAGTGGTTGCCAGGCATGGCGGCCGGCGAGATCATCGGCTGCTTCGGCCTCACCGAGCCGGATCACGGCTCCGACCCGGCCGGGATGCGGATGCACGCCAAGCGCGTCGGAGCCGGGAGCGGGGGAGACTGGGTGCTCAGCGGCCGCAAGATGTGGATCACCAACGGCTCCGTGGCCGGGGTCGCCGTCGTCTGGGCGCAGACCGACGAGGGCGGCGGCGGCAGCGGCATCCGCGGCTTCGTCGTGCCGACGGACACCCCCGGCTTCTCCGCGCCCGAGATCAAGCACAAGTGGTCGCTGCGTGCCTCGGTCACCAGCGAGCTGGTCCTCGACGAGGTACGGCTGCCCGCCGACGCCGTACTCCCCGGGGTAACCGGCCTGCGCGGACCGCTCAGCTGTCTCAGCCATGCCCGCTACGGCATCGTCTGGGGGGCTATGGGTGCGGCGCGGTCCAGCTTCGAGGCGGCGGTCGACTACGCGAGGACCCGGGAACAGTTCGGCAGGCCGATCGGTGGTTTCCAGCTCACTCAGGCCAAGCTCGCGGACATGGCCGTCGAACTGCACAAGGGCATCCTGCTCGCCCACCATCTGGGCCGTCGGCTGGACGCGGGCAGGCTCCGCCCGGAACAGGTCAGTTTCGGAAAGCTCAACAATGTGCGGGAGGCCATCGAGATCTGCCGCACCTCGCGCACGATCCTCGGCGCCAACGGGATCTCGCTCGAATACCCGGTGATGCGGCATGCGACGAATCTGGAGTCGGTGCTCACGTACGAGGGCACCGTGGAGATGCACCAGCTGGTGCTGGGCAAGGCGCTCACCGGCCTGGACGCATTCCGGTAGAACGGGGGACGTCGGCCGGACCGATCCGGCGAGCGCCCTGCTCAGCTCTGGTTGAAGAAGCCGTCGGCCGGTCGGCCGACGGCTTCGCCGTTGAGTACCCGGGTGTCGGCCGGGGTCAGCAGGAAGACCCGGGTGGCCACGCGGTCGATCGAACCGCGCAGTCCGAAGATCAGCCCCGCGGCGAAGTCCACGACACGCTTCGCGTCGGCAGGGTCCATGGCCGTGAGGTTGATGATCACCGGGACGCCGTCCCGGAAGAGCTCGCCGATGGCGCGCGCGTCCCGGAAGCTGTCCGGGGTGACCGTGGCGATCCGGCGGCCCGTCTCCTCGGCAGCCTCGGAGACCACCTGCACCCGTGGATCGGTCACCCAGGCATTGCCGGTCCCGGTCCTTGCACCCTCGGCGTACTCGTCGTCGTAGTAACGCTCGTCGTTGTCCTCCACGAGGCCCAGCCAGGCACTCGCCTTGCGCACCGATCCCATGGACGCCTCCTCTCACCGCGGTTCCTTGGTGTTCCGCATCTCTTTCGTATCCCTATGGTCGACCATGATGCGGATCGTGCGCCAAGTGGATAGTCGGCGCGCAGGCGATTCGTGACGTTACTGGTGCAGAAGATCTGGCGATTCGTCAAGGTTCCTCCCGTATTGGACCCCTGGGGAAAAGAAAATATGATGCTCCGGCCCGTACGGGTGACACGGAGGACGTACGGGTGAACGGGTCACTCGATACGATGCCCGTCGCGCACCCGCACGAGCGCTGCGCATGACTGAACGGCTCTCGGGGGATTGTCGTGTTCGGAATAGTCAGGCCCTGCACCCATCGGTTGTCCGAGGGGCTCAGGACCGCGTGGATGGCTCATCTCTGCGGGCTCTGTCTCGCACTTCGCTCGGACCACGGTCAGTTCGCCCGGATCGTCACGAACTACGACGGCCTGATCGTCTCGGTCCTGACGGAGGCTCAGGCGGAGCGCACCACGGGCCGGTGGCGCACCGCGGGTCCCTGCCCGCTGCGCGCCATGCGGACCGCGCCGGTCGCCCGCGGCGAGGGTGCCAGGCTCGCCGCCGCCGTCTCGCTGGTGCTGGCCTCGGCAAAGGTGCGGGACCACGTCGCCGACCGGGACGGGCTGTTGAAGCGCCGCCCGGTCGCCGCAGCCGCCCGCCGGGTCGCCGCGGGCTGGGACAGGGCCGGGGCGCGCACCGGGGCACAGCTGGGCTTCGACACCGCGGTCCTCGTCGACGCCGTCGATCGGCAGACCGGCATCGAGCGGCTCGCAGGGCTCGGCACCCCGCTGCTGACGGTCACCGAGCCCACCGAGACGGCCACCGCGGCGGCCTTCGCCCACACCGCCGTACTCGCGGGCAAGCCGCGGAACGCCGAGCCGCTCGCCGAGGCCGGGCGGCTCTTCGGGCGGCTGGCCCATCTGCTGGATGCCGTGGAGGACCAGGAAGCTGACACGGTTTCGGGCGCCTGGAACCCGCTCACCGCCACCGGTACCTCGCGCGCCGAGGCCAGGAGGCTGTGCGACGACGCGCTGCGCGGCGTACGGCTGGCGCTGCGCGACGTCGAATTCACCGACGACAAGCTGGCGCATGTGCTGCTCGTGCATGAACTGCGCCGGTCGGTGGACCGCGCGTTCGCCACGGAGACCTGCTCCCATCAGGCGGATGCGCAGCGGGCCGGTGGACACGGCGTCACCGGGTCCTTCGGGCCGCCGCCCGGCAATCCGTACGCACCGAACGCCCCCGGCAGCCCGTTCGGCCCGCCGTCGCCCCCGCCGGAGCCGCCGCGCGACCGGCGCGGGCTGATCGCGGGCTGTCTGGTGTGGGCGGGACTCGCCTGCACCTGTCAGATGTGCTGCGGGACCTTCGAGGACCCGTGGAGCCGGCAGCGCCGTGAGGGTCTGTGCAGCCAATGCGACTGCTGCGATGCCTGCGACTGCTGCAGCAACTGCGCCGACTGCTGCAGCAACTGCGACTGCTGCGACTGCGACTGCGGGTGCGACTGCTGAGCCACGCCTCGGGCGCGGCTCAGCAGCCCCGGGTCACTTGATCTCGGGCGGTGAGATCTGCGAGGTCTCGATCGCCGACGCGCCGATGCCCCACTTCTCCAGGATGCGGTCGTACGTCCCGTCGGCCTTGAGCCCGTTGACCGCTGCCTGAAAAGCGGGGGCCAGCGGAGTGCCCTTCTTGAACGCGAAGCCGACGTCGAGCCGCTTGAACTCGTTGAGGAAGCGCACGCCCTCCTGTTGGCCCACCGCGTAGCGCAACCCGTTGATGGTCGACATCACCACGTCGCTGCGACCCTGCTGGAGCGAGGCCCAGATGGCTCCCGGATCGGAGTAGGTCTTCACGTCGTACGGCTTCTTGCCCGCGTCGGCGCACCGGTGTCTGTTCTCCTCCAGCGTCACTTCGAACGTGGTGCCCGCGGCGGTGCCCACGGTCAGGCCGCAGAGCTGGGTGAGATCGGTGACCTTCGTCAGCTTGCTGTCGTCCCGGACCGCGAAGCCCTGCCCGTCATTGAGGTACGTGACGAAGTCGATCGTCCTGCGCCGCTCGTCGGTGACCCCGAAGTTCCCGGTCCCCAGGTTGTACTTCCCGCTGTCCAGAGCGGGCAGGATCGCCTCGAAGGCGGCTGTCTCGCGCTTCAGCCTGAGCCCCAGCGCCCTGGCAGCGGCGTCCGCGATGTCGATGTCGGTACCGGCCACGGTCCTCCCGTCCGGCAGATAGGTGGCGCCCGGCGGCGAGCCGACGCTGGAGGCAATGGTCAGTGTGCCGGAGGCGCGGACACCGGCGGGGAGCAGCGCTGCCGCGGCCCGGTTCTTCCTCACCGAGGACACGACGTCCTGCGTGGGGACCTTCCCCTTGGCGGCGGCGGTCCCGGCCGCGCCGGCCGGTGCGGCCGCGGGGTCGCCCGACCCGCACGCGGTGAGAGCAAGGGAGGCAACGGTGATCAGCGCGAAGGCAGCGGTGTGCCGGGTACGGGGCATGAGGTTCTCCGGGTCGTCGACCGTGAACAGGCAGTCGGGCAGCGCGAAAGCACACGCCACGGCAGCACGGCCACGGTCGGGGCGAAGGAAGAGCGGACGGCGTCCGGAACAGCGAACGGCGAAGAGCGATCAGGCGAGGGGAGGGTGCAGCGATGTTGTGTACGCGAAGACACGCAGGGAACGGTGCTCAGGCGCCGGACAGGGCGCGAGGCACGGAAGCGAGGAACCGCAGGGGGTCAGCTCAACAGGAAGAGGACCACACGCGACCGAAGTCGATGTGGGAGCGCTTGACCAGCCACTGCTGCGAATGCATGGCCCCAGTGGAACAGGCGATCCGTGGTCCGTCAACCGAGGTGAGACGTACGGCTCACAGTGTGGACAAGCTTGACAGCGCGTCGTGAACAAGGCTTATCTCGGAGACGGATCGCGCTGAGGGGCCCGGTCCGCGTTGTGTTGTGCGTGAAGGCACGTCCCGTGTTCGATCTCTGCATCCACGGAGCCTTCGCATGTCTGCGCAGACAGATGCATTCCCTCAACCACGTCCGGCCCCACTCCCGAAGGGCCCCGTCCCGCTCTCGAAGCGCAACGGCACGGGCCATGACGCCGAACAGCTGCGGATCGTCCCGGTGCGCCGAACCGGCCAGTGGACGGCGGCCGTTGCGGCCCTGGTGCTTCTTGCCCTGGCGCTGAGCTCGGTCATCCGCAACGACGCCTTCCAGTGGGATGTCGTCGGCGACTACTTCACCACCGCATCGGTCCTGCGCGGTCTCGGTCTCACCCTCTGGCTGACGGCGCTCGTCATGGTGCTCGGCTTCGCCCTCGGAACACTGCTGGCCGTACTCAGGCTCTCCACCAACCGTGTTCTCCAAGCGGTCAGTTGGGGCTACACATGGCTTTTCAGATCCACTCCGATCCTGGTCCAGCTGCTCTTCTGGTTCAACATCGGAGCGCTCTACCCGCAGATCCTCGGCGTCCGTACGGTCAACCTCCTCGGGCCCGTCACGGTCGCCGTCATCGGGCTCACCCTCCATGAGGCCGCCTACGCGGCGGAGGTCGTCCGCGGCGGCATCCTCTCCGTCGAGCGCGGGCAGATCGAGGCCGCCCAGTCGCTGGGTCTCGGTGCCTGGCGTCGGTTGCGCAGGATCGTGCTGCCGCAGGCGATGCGGTCCATCGTCCCGCCCGCCGGGAACATGCTGATCGGCACCCTCAAGGGCACCTCGATCGTCAGCGTCATCGCCGTGCAGGACCTGCTGTACTCGGTACAGCTCGTGTACCACCGCACCTACCAGGTCATCCCGTTGCTGCTGGTCGCCACCCTCTGGTACGTGGCCGTCACCTCGCTGCTCGGCATCGGCCAGCACTACATCGAACGGCACTACGCGCGCGGCACGGCGGGTGCCCGATGAGCGAGCGGCCCACCCTCGTGGTGGTCGGCGCCGGACCGCGCGGCACCGGCCTCGTCGAGCGCATCGCCGCCAACGCCCCCGAGCTGTACGAGGGCCGGCAGCTCGACATCCATCTCGTCGATCCATACCCGCCCGGCGGCGGCCGGATCTGGCGGCGCGACCAGTCCCCGCTGCTGTGGATGAACTCCATGGCCGAGGACGTCACCATGTTCACCGACGACACGGTCCAGCAGGAGGGACCGATACGGCCGGGGCCCGCACTGCACGCCTGGGCGGCGGACGTCCGCGATGGGCGGGTCACTGTCCGGGCGGAACCTGAACTCCTGGCTGAGATAAGGGCATTGGGTGGCCAGGACTTCCCCAGCAGGCGGCTGCAGAGTGCCTATCTGGGCTGGGTGTACGAGCAGGCGGTGTCCGCGCTCCCGCAGGGCATCACCGTGCACGAGCACCGCGGCCGCGCCCTGCGCGTCGCCGGTCCGCGTGGCGGCCGGCAGCGCGTCTGGCTGCAGGGGCGCGACGAACCGCTGACGGCCGACCTCGTCGTGCTCACCATCGGCCACCTCGATGCCGAACCGGCCCCCGAGCACGTCGAACTTGCGGAGTTCGCGGAGCGGCACGGGCTCGTCCACCTGCCGCCCGACTTCACCGCCGACAGTGATCTCTCGGTCCTGCAGGCGGGCGAACCGGTCATCGTCCGGGGCTTCGGGCTCGCCTTCATCGATCTGATGGTGCTCCTCACCGAGGGGCGCGGCGGACGGTACGAGAACGGCGCGTACCTGCCCTCGGGCAAGGAGCCCGTGCTGTACGTCGGGTCGCGGCGCGGAGTCCCGTACCACTCGAAGATCGGCTACGGCTGGCAGGGCGAACGTCCGCCGCTGCCGCGCTTCCTCGGCCCGGACCGGACGGAGGAGCTGCTGAGCCGGTCCGAGCCGCTCGACTTCCGGCGCGATGTATGGCCACTTGTCGACAAAGAGCTCGGGTATGCCCACTACCACCGGCTCTTCACCGCCCATGCCGAGCGCACGACGGTCGACTGGCCGGTCTTCGAGGAGAAGTACGTGGCTGCCGACCCGGACAGCCCCGAACTGCACGCCCTCATTGCCGCCGCGGTTCCCGACCCCGCCGACCGGCTCGACCTCGACGCGCTCGACCGCCCCCTGGACAAAGTGCGCTACCCGTCGTACGACGCACTGCAGCAAGGACTGCGCGACTACATCACCGCCGACCTCGACCGTCGCCACGACCCCGCCCACAGCGAGGACCTCGCCGTTTTCCTCGGGCTGCTGACCGCCTACGGGCAGTTGATGCGGCTCGGCGACATCGGGAGCTGGTGGCACGGCTTCTTCAGCTACCTCGCATCCGGCCCGCCGGGCCCCCGGCTGCACCAGCTGCTCGCCCTCTCCCGGGCCGGTGTCGTCCGCTTCCTCGGCGCCGGAACGACCGTCGAGGCGGACGAGGAGCGCGGCATCTTCCGGGCCGGCGGCGCCACCGTGCCGGGGGAGTGGATCGAGGCCCGCGCACTCGTCGAGGCCCGGCTGCCGGAGCCGTCCCTGGAACGCACCCGCAGCCCGATCCTTCAGGCGCTGTACGAGGACGGGGCCGCCGCCACCGCCACCGGACTGCTCTCCGTCCACCCCGACGACGGCCGGATCCTGGGCCGCGACGGACGCCCCCACCCCCGCCGCTTCGCCCTCGGTCCTCACACCACCGCACGGGCGAGCGGCGCCTTCACCCGGCCGCGCACCGGCGGCCCGGCGTTCCGACAGAACGACGCCACCGCCCGCACGGCGCTCACGTTCCTCCGCGACCTGCTCTGTAGCGGCGGCAGCGATCGCCTCAGCGCCTGACCCCGACGCCGTCGCGGCCTCGTACCCCCGTACTCCGTCGCCCCATCGCCCGCACCCCAAGGACTCCCATGTCGCTCACCAGCGATCCACCCCTCGACCGGCCGACCGGTCCGCACACCGATACCGGAACCGGTACCGATACGGATGGCGGCGTCGACCACGGTGCGCTCACCGTCGTCCCCGTACGCCACCCGTGGCGCTGGGTCGCGGTCGCCGCCACCGCCGTCCTGCTCGCCCAGTTCCTGCACGGCCTGGTCACCAACCCCGGCTGGGAGTGGGACGTCTTCGCCCGCTTCTTCACCACCGAGATCATTCTCAAGGCCGTCGGGGTCACCCTCCAACTGACCTTCTACGGAACGGTTCTGGGCTTCGCGCTCGGCATCGTGCTCGCCTTCATGCGCCTGTCGACCAGCCCGTTCCTCAGCGCGGTCGCCTACGCGTACATCTGGGCGTTCCGCTCCATCCCGCTCATCGTCCAGTTGCTCTTCTGGTTCAACCTCGCCTATCTCTACAAGGAGTTGCAGTTCGGCATCCCCTTCGGGCCCGGCTTCTTCTCCTTCGACACGATGAACCTCGTCGGTGCCATGAGCGCGGCCGTCCTCGGACTCGCCCTGCATCAGGCCGCATACGCGGCGGAGATCGTGCGCGGCGGTGTACTCGCTGTGGACAGCGGTCAGTTGGAGGCGGCGGCCGCCCTCGGGATCCCTCGGTACCGGCAGCTGCGGCGGATCGTGCTGCCGCAGGCGATGCGTTCCATCCTGCCGAACGCCGCCAACGAGATCATCTCGCTCTTCAAAGGCACCTCGATCGTCTCGGTGATGGCGATCGGCGAGCTCTTCTACCAGGTCCAGGTCGTCTACGGGCGCAACGGCAGGGTCGTGCCCCTGCTCATGGTCGCCACCGTCTGGTACATCCTCCTGACCACCGCGCTCTCCGTCCTCCAGCACTACGTCGAACGTCACTACGCCAAGGGGGCCGCGCGATGAGCAGCACCACGAAGGACACCACCACCGACACCCCGGACGCCATGGTCGAGATCCGCGCCGTGCACAAGAGCTTCGGCACCCTCGAAGTCCTGCGCGGCATCGACCTGTCCGTACGCGCCGGAGAAGTGACCGTGGTCCTCGGCCCGTCCGGCTCCGGCAAGTCAACGCTGCTGCGCACCATCAACCACCTGGAGAAGGTCGACCAAGGCTGGATCAGCGTCGACGGCACCCTTGTCGGCTACCGCAGGGACGGCAACAAGCTGTACGAGCTCCGCGAGCGCGAGGTCCTGCGCCAGCGCACCCGGATCGGCTTCGTCTTCCAGAACTTCAACCTCTTCCCGCACCTCACGGTCCTGGAGAACATCATCGAGGCGCCGGTCTCCGCACTGGGACGCCCCCGCAAGGACGCCGTCGCCGCCGCCGAGAAGCTCCTCGCCAGGGTCGGGCTCGCCGACAAGGCGGGGGCGTACCCCAAGCAGCTCTCCGGCGGGCAGCAGCAGCGGGTCGCCATCGCCCGCGCGCTGGCCCTGGAACCGAAGCTGCTGCTCTTCGACGAGCCGACCTCGGCGCTCGACCCCGAACTGGTCGGCGAAGTCCTCGATGTCATCAAGGACTTGGCGCGTGGCGGCACCACGATGATCGTCGTCACGCACGAGATCGGCTTCGCCCGCGAGGTCGCCGACACCGTCGTCTTCATGGACGAGGGCCGGATCGTCGAGCAGGGCGCCCCCGCCGACGTACTCGACCGCCCGGACAACCCACGCACCCGCGCTTTTCTCTCCAAGGTCCTGTGACCCCCATGCCCTCCACCGCCCTTCCTCCAAGGAGTACGCACGTGTCCGTCCGCCGCACCCTCGCCGCAGCGCTCGCCACCCTCACCGCCGCGGGGCTGCTCACCGCCTGCGGTACCAGCGACGCCGCCACCGACGAGATCAAGCCGAAGGGGCAGAAGGGCACCGGCATCAACATCGGGCCCGACCAGCACCGGATCAGAGGCAGGAAGGTCGACGCCGTCGCGGCGAAGGTGCCGAAGGCGGTCCGTGAACGCGGCACGCTGCGACTGGGCGCGAGCGCCGACGCGTCCCCGCCGCTCGGCTTCTACGCCACGGACGACAGGACCCGGATCGGCTCCGAGATCGACATAGCGACTCTGATCGCCGACACGCTCGGGCTGAAGCCGCAGTTCGAGCAGGTCTCCTGGGAGAACCTCTTCGTCGGCCTCGACAGCTCCAAGTTCGACGGGGTCCTGTCGAACGTCACGGTCACCGAGGAGCGCAAGGAGAAGTACGACTTCGCGACCTACCGACTCGACAACATCGCCTTCGAGGCGAAGAAGGGCTCCGGCTGGAAGGTGAAGGGCCCGAAGGACGTGGCGGGGAGGACCATCGCCGTCTCGTCCGGCACCAACCAGGAGAAGATCCTCGTCGACTGGAGCGAACAGAACGAGAAGGCCGGACGCAAGCCCGTCGACATCAAGTACTTCCAGAAGGACACCGACTACTACCTGGCGCTCCAGTCCGGCCGGATCGACGCCTACCTCGGCCCCAGTCCGTCCGCCAACTACCACGTCGCGTCAGCCGGTCAGTCCGAGATCGTCGGCACGCTGTCGGGCGGCGGCGACGGGGTCCAGGGGAAGATCGCCGCCACCACGAAGAAGGGCAGCGGCCTGGCCGAGGCGTACGCGGCCGCCATCGACCACATCATCGAGGACGGCTCGTACGCCAGGGTGCTGAAGCGCTGGGGGCTCTCCAACGAGGCCGTCGAGAAGTCGGAGATCAACCCGCCCGGCCTTCCCAAGCCCAAGAACTGAGCCCCGAGAGGTCCGCACAGCCATGCCTGCCACCACCGCACTTCATCTGGCCGCCGAGATCGGCGGTCCGCCCCACTACGACGCCCCGCACTACACCTCGCTCGCCCAGCTGGCCGAGCGCGGGACCCTCGACTTCGTCACCCTCGGCGACTCGTTCGCCCGCCCCGGACTCGACGCGCTCGCCGTGCTCTCCCGGGTCGCGCCCACCACCCGCCGGATCGGGCTGGTGCCGACCGTCACCACCACCCACACCGAGCCGTTCCACGTCTCGTCCGCCGTGGCCACCCTGGACTGGGTGAGCCGCGGCCGGGCGGGCTGGAGCGCCGAGGTGTCGACGACCGGAGCCGAGGCCCGGCTCTTCGGCCGGCGGCCCGCCGAACCCGCCGCGGACCTGTGGCGCGAGGCTGCCGACACCGCCGAGGCCGGCGCCCGGCTCTGGGACAGCTGGGAGGACGACGCGGAGATCCGTGACGTCGCCACCGGGCGGTTCATCGACCGCGCCAAGCTGCACCACGTCGACTTCGAGGGCGCCACCTTCACCGTCCGCGGACCCGCCATCGTGCCCAGGCCCCCGCAGGGCCACCCGGTCACCGTCATCGACGGGACGGGCGGACCGAGCCAGGACGCCGCCGCACGCCACGCCGATGTCGTGCTCGTACGGGCCACCACGCCCGAGCAGGCCGCCGGCATCCGGGCGGAGGTACGGCGCCGTGCCGCGACGTACGGCCGCGACCCCGATGCCCTGCGGGTGCTGGTGGCGCTCACCGTGGATCTCGGGGACGCCGAGACCGCACCCGAACCCGGTCCGGAGAGCGGACCGCGGCTCGCCGCCGGGGGCTCGTACTACCGCGGCGGCCCGGTCGACCTCGCCGAACTCATCGGCCGGTGGCACCGGAGCGGAGCCGCCGACGGCTTCCACCTCACACCCCTCACGCCCGCACGCGATCTCGAACGGATCGTCAACGGCACCGTGGCCCTGCTGCAGCACCGCAGTCTGTTCCGCACCTTCTACCCCGGGGGAACGCTCCGCGAGCACCTTGGGCTGACGCGGCCGGCCAACCGATACGCCCTCGCGGAGGGACGAGCATGACCGCACCGACACAGAAGCAGATGCATCTCGCCGCCCACTTCCCCGGCGTGAACAACACCACCGTCTGGGCCGATCCCCGCTCGAAGAGCCAGATCGACTTCTCCTCCTTCGAGCACCTCGCCCGCACGGCGGAGCGCGGCAGGTTCGACTTCTTCTTCCTCGCGGAAGGGCTGCGGCTGCGCGAGCACAACGGGCGGATCCACGACCTGGACGTGGTGGGCCGTCCCGAGTCCCTCACGGTGCTGAGCGCGCTGGCCGCCGTCACCGACCGGCTCGGGCTCGCCGCGACTGTCAACGCCACCTTCAACGAGCCCTACGAACTGGCACGCCGGCTCGCCACCCTCGACCACCTGAGCGCCGGCCGGGCCGCCTGGAACGTCGTCACCTCATCCGACGCCTTCACCGGGGAGAACTTCCGGCGCGGCGGCTACCTCGACCGGGCCGACCGCTACACCCGGGCCGCCGAGTTCGTCGCCACCGCCCGCGAACTGTGGGACACCTGGACTCCCGACAGGACACCGCGCCCCTTCCACCACCACGGACAGCACTTCACCATCGAGGGCGAGTTCACCGTCCCGCGCTCCCCGCAGGGGCACCCGGTCGTCATCCAGGCCGGGGACTCCGCGGAGGGCCGCGAGTTCGCCGCTTCCGCCGCCGACGTCATCTTCACCCGGCACGGCACGCTGGAGGCGGGCCGCGCGTTCTACGCCGACGTCAAGGCGAGGCTGGCGAAGTACGGCCGGGAACCCGACGAACTGAAGATCATGCCCGGGGTCACCGTCGTCCTCGGCGACAGCGACGCCGAGGCACAGGAGCGTGCGGCCGAGATCCGGCTCCAGCAGATCTCCCCGCAGAACGCGATCCTCGCCCTGGAGCAGATCTGGGGCCGTGACCTCTCCTCGTACGATCCCGACGGGCCGCTCCCCGAGATCGACCCGGTCCCCGGTTCGACTCCGGTGCAGGGCCGGGTCAGGATCGGTGACCGGCTCGAGGTGGCCGCCCGGTGGCGCGCGCTGTCGCAGGCCAAGGGGCTGTCCATCCGGCAGACGGTGATCGAGACCACCGGCCGGCAGTCGTTCATCGGCAGCCCGGAGACGGTCGCGGCGGAACTGATCGAGTTCGTCTCGACCGGCGCGGCGGACGGTTTCATCCTCGTACCGCATCTCACGCCGGGCGGCCTCGACGACTTCGTCGACCGGGTCGTCCCGCTCCTCCAAGAACGCGGAGCCTTCCGCTCCGAATACACCGGTCCCACTCTGCGGTCGCATCTCGGGCTGGCCGAGCCGGTGTGGAAAGGTTGATCGCATGAGCACGGACGCACAGCAGGCAGCCCAGGACTGGACCCACTGGCACGAGGAGCGCACGGCCACGGTCTCGGCGCCCTACGGACCGCTCTCCCTCACCGGTACCCACTGGCTCTCCGACTACCCGGAGGGGCGAATTCCGGCCCTTCCCGGGCAGTGGCGTGAGGACGGCGACGAACTGGTGCTCACGGCCGGTGTCGAGGACGGGCTCACCGTCGACGGGAAGCCGTTCACCGGCGAGGCGCGGCTCACCGCGGACCGCGGCCCGATCGGCGAGTCCCGCGTCGCGCACGGCGAGCGTCGGCTGGTCGTGCTGAGCCGCGAAGGGCTCTGGGCCGTACGGGACTTCGACCCGGACTCCAGGGCACGTAAGGCCTTCCGTGCCATCGACGCGACGCCGTACGACGCCCGCTGGGCGCTGTCCGGCACCTTCCGCCCGTACGCCACCGCCCGCACGGTCCGGGTCGAGAACGCCGACGGTGTCGAGCGGGGGCTCGGCCTCGGCGGGGAGATCGCGTTCGAGGTGGACGGCACGGAGCACACGCTTCAGGTCGCGGTCGAGCACGACGGCTCGCTCTGGGCGGTCTTCGCCGACGCCACCAGCGGGAACAGCAGCTACCGCTTCCGCTTCCTGCGGTCGGCCGCGCCGGCCGAGGACGGCAGCGTGACCGTCGACCTCAACCGCGCGCTGCTGCCGCCGTGCGCCTTCGCCGACCACTTCATCTGCCCCTTCCCGCCGCCCGGCAACACCCTGCCGATCGCCGTCGGAGCGGGGGAGCGGAACCGGGTCGACCACTGACGCACCACCGCACCCGATCGGTTCAGGCCCCGGCAACGCGCGCGCTGCCGGGGCCCTGGGCTCTGTCCGACCGATCTTCGTGGGCCCGCGACGCCCCGGCACTGCACCTCGCTGCGTTGTCTTCAGTCGTCCACGTACGTCCGGTACGAGGACGATCACCCGCTTGCGATCGCACGCACCGGACGACGCTCCTCACGGGGCAGACATCGCCGGTCACGGCACCAGTGGGCGAGCGGCGGGAGGGACGGCCGGCCCCGTTGCGGTGAGTTCAGGCCAAAGGGCCCTCTTGCGCGTGAAGTTGACGCCTTGAATACTCCCGAGCAGCGCTTGTCAGGAGCACGTCGCATCCGGAACGCGGAGTCGCGACCGTGCCCCCGACTGCGCCTCACGGGTCCGACCACCCCACAGGCGGACCCCCGTTTCCCCTCGGGAGGAATGACAAGTGAGGAACAAGCGCACCACCCCCCTCAGCGCCACAGCGCGACGAAGCCGGATCGTCGCGGTCGCCGCGGGCCTGGTTGCCCTCGCCGCAATCGCCGTCCCCAGCGCCCAGGCCGACTCCACCACGACATTCAGCGCCAACCAGCTCTCCGCCGCCAGTGATGCGGTGCTCGGCGCCGACATCGCCGGTACCGCCTGGAACATAGACCCGGTGACCAAGACCCTCGTCGTCACCGCCGACAGCACGGTCACCCAGGCCGAGATCAAGCAGATCAAGAAGTCCGCCGGTGCCAACGCGGGCGCCCTGCGCATCGAGCGCACATCCGGCACCTTCAGCAAGCTGCTCTCCGGCGGCGACGCCATCTACGCCCCCGGCTGGCGCTGCTCCCTCGGCTTCAACGTCCGCAGCGGCAGCACCTACTACTTCCTGACCGCCGGTCACTGCACCGATGGCAACCCGCCCTGGTACACCAACTCGTCGAACTCGACGTACATCGGCCCGACGGTCGGATCCAGCTTCCCGACCAATGACTACGGCCTGGTGCGGTACGACAACGCCTCCGTCGCCCACGCGGGTACCGTCGGCAGCCAGGACATCACCAGCGCGGCCAATGCCACGGTCGGCATGTCCGTCACCCGTCGCGGTTCCACCACCGGCATCCACAGCGGATCCGTCACCGGTCTCAACGCCACGGTCAACTACGGCGGCGGAGACATCGTCTACGGCATGATCAAGACGAATGTCTGTGCGGAGCCCGGCGACTCCGGAGGTCCCCTCTACTCCGGGACGAAGGCGATCGGACTGACCTCGGGCGGCAGCGGCAACTGCAGCTCCGGCGGTACGACGTACTTCCAGCCGGTCACCGAGGCGCTCAGCGCATACGGCGTCAGCGTCTACTGACGCGCCGGCACCCGATCGCACACATGACGGAGCCCTCGCCCGAATTCCGGGCGGGGGCTCCCGCACACCCCGCGGCTTTTGAGAGGATGTGGGGGAGGTCGGTCGCGCAGGAACAACGGGGGCGGATGCTGTGCCTCCCGGAGGGATGTCTCCGGGAACCCCCGGACACACTCCAGGGGGTTCCAGTCCGTGAAACGCATCGGAGTGACCGGCCATCGCAGCATTCCCGAGGAGGCGCACGCCCATGTGCTGGCCGGGATCCGGGCGGCGCTCTGCGGGCTCGACGGCTCCCTGGAAGCCCTCTCCAGCCTGGCCGCGGGCGCGGATCAGCTCTTCGCCGACCTGGCACTCGCCCACGGGGCCGAACTGACCGTCGTCATCCCCAGCGGGGACTACGAGACATCGTTTGCCGCCGGCGCCGAACTGGCCCGCTACCGGAGCCTCAAGGACCGGGCGGCCCGGGAGGTCCGGCTGGACTTTCCGCACTCCACCGACGAGGCGTACTACGCGGCGGGCGCCTATATCGCCGATCACTGCGACCGGCTGCTCGCGGTGTGGGACGGCCGGCCGGCCCGCGGTCTCGGCGGCACGGGCGACATCGTCACGTATGCGCGGACCCTCGGCCGCCCGGTCACGGTGATCTGGCGCGACGGGGTCGAGCGCGCCTGATCCGACGTCATCTCAGTGGCCTCGCCTCACATGCGGTGCCGTGCCAGCCAGTCGGTGTGTTCGGGGGAGACGATCCGCTCGGTCTCGAAGACCGCGACCGGCCACTGTCGTTCGGTCAGGGTGGTCTCCATGGCGGCCTGCATCGACTCCAGGTCCTCCTCGACCAGCGAGTGCGCGGATATCAGCGGGTGATGGCGGCGCATCTCGTTCCAGGCGAGGCAGGCGGCCGCTGCCGCCGAGAGCGCCCCTGTCAGGGCGAAGGACCGGGCGGCACCGAACGTCTGCAGCAGGCTGAGCGTCAGCGCCGGGATGGTCAGTGCGGCGACGGCGCTCGACCAGACGAACGCGCCGCGCCGCGAAACCTGCTGGCGCCTGCGGTACCAGCGCCGCTGTTCGATCAGCCGGTCCCGTACGTACGTCTCCTTGCGGACCGTGAACGCCCTGCTCCGTAGCTCCCGCATGGACTCCGTGATGAGCCCGCTGCCGGCATCGTTCATCTCGTCCCGGGGGTCCACCCAGCCGACCTTCCTGAGCTCCTGCAGACCCTCTTCGAGCCGGTTGGCGAACACCGCTTCCGGGTGCTGGGTACCGGTGCCGAACGGGGAGCCGTGGACGGCGTAGCGCCAGCACATCGACTTGATGAACTCGGCGGCGGAGCGGTTCAGTTGCCAATGCGACTTTGCTTTGCGCCGGGAAGCGACATACGTCGTGACCAGAACCCCGAGATAGGCCAACACACCGACCGCGTCGAGCAGTTGAAATGAGCCACCGATCCTGCCGTGCCACGGCAGGGCCGCCGGCACGGCGCCGACCACGAGCAGGATCAGCTGGCCGCGGGTCGTATTGACCGCCTCCCTCTGACGTGCGATGGCGATGGCGTCCGTGTGGTGGAAGAGCGCCGGGAGGTCCTCGCTCCTGAAGACCATGGACTGAAGCGGTCCGGGAATCGCCGTCATGTTCACCCCGTCTGCAGTTTTGGACATGCTCGTTCAGCCAGGCGGATGGCCTGTCCGGTCCGGCCGGAAGGTCTGGAAGGCCCCTGTGCGGTGCCCGGGGCGCACGCGTGCGTGGGCGGAGGCCGACCGGGTGCACGAGAGTAGAGTCGCCCGCCCGGACACTGCAATGGTGCCCCGGGCGCCGGCTGCTTCCCCGGATCCGGATCCGGTCGCTCTCGTGCGATCCGAAACGCTGTGGCATGGTTGGTCAACTTGCTTTTGTTGCAGGCGAGTTCCCCGTTGGCGTCCGGGTCTCGCCTCTCGCCGGGGGGAGCGAAGGTGCAGGATGCGAACGAGGGCGACGTTCAGTCGCCGGCCGGTGCCCAACGGAGGATCCGACGAAGTCCACTGCTGTTCACCACACCCCTCGCGCTGCTCGCACTGCTCACCGCGATCCTTCTCTGGGAAGTGATCCGCTCCAACATCACAGCCGAGGCGCAGACCGAGTGGCCGTGGCGCCTGCACCTGCTCGACATGGACGCCCTGGGCAGTCTGCTGGCCGTCGCCGGCGGCGCGGTCCTGGCCAGGGCGCAGTACGCCCGCACGGTGCGGCCGTATCTGGGCTGGCGCGGATCCTGGCAGAAGGGGCATCTGAAGGAGGACGCGTCCGCGTGGCGCGTCGGCGTGCTCAACGGCGGGCAGCACCTAGCCGTGATCGATACCTGGGACTGCCGCCTCGTCCTGGCCGGGCAGGCCGATTCCGCCGGTGCGCAGTGGGTCGATCTCGACGAGGCCGTGACCGAACTGACAGCTGCCGGGCTCGTCGTCGCGCAGGACTTCCAGGTCATCCGCTTCGGGACGGGCTTTCCCCTGGTGGGCACCGGGGGATACGAAACGGTGCTGGTGGGTGCCTTCTCGAAGCGGTTCGTCCGTGACGTCGAGGCGTTGTACCTGCGGTTCAGGGTCACCGATGTCGTGGGGGACACCCACGAGCGTGTCCTGGACTGCATGAAGGGGGCGAGGACGGATCTCAACGCCCCGCTCGACTGAGGTCCGGCAGGACCCGCCCGTCCGCTCGGTGGAGGCGGCCGACGGGAGGCGTTCGCGGACGGAACCGGCAGAGCGTGGCGCCGGGCGGGTGAACGGAGTGGAAGCGAACACGCGGCGTCGCGCATCTGTCCTGAAGTCAAATCCACGTACCTTTCGCCGAAATCGGGGTGGCGCATCACCCGTCCTTGGTGCAGGGGCACCCCACCGGCCCGCGTACAGGCCGGCGAAGGGGAGGATCCGGCCTTCCGGAACTGGCTCGTGTCATCCGCTCCGGCCTGCGCTTTCTCTCCTCACTCCGACGGTCGAAAGTCGAGTCGCGTTCCGTCTGGCGTAATGCTGTGTGACAGCTGCGTTTCGTACGACGTCGGCATTTGCCAAGCGCTGTCAGCGGAGTAAAGTCGTGCCGCCGGACACTGCATTTATGCAGTAGCCGGAAGCGTTTCAGTGTCCGGAACAATCCCATCAAGGACGGCCGTGAAGACCAACGAATCCACCTCATCCTTCGCCAATGCGAAGAGCCGTGTGCCGCTCGCCGAGATCGACATCCGTGGCGTCGAAGCCACCAGGAAGCTCGACCGGGTATTCAGCACGTCAACCGGCCGTTCCACCAAGGCGTCAACCTTCAGCTCGGCTCTCTGAGTCGCGCCGTAAGGTGGCTAGACTGACGGAATGACAGGACCCCTGGTCCCCTTCCGCGAAATTGTGCTCAAAGTGCACAGCAGGTGCGATCTTGCCTGCGATCATTGTTACGTCTATGAACATGCTGATCAGAGCTGGCGTACCCGCCCTAAGGCAATCTCTGATGAGGCTATTTCCTGGACCGCTCAACGCTTGGCCGAGCATGCTCTGACGCATGCGCTGCCCTCCGTGTCAGTGATCCTGCACGGAGGGGAGCCTCTCCTGGCGGGCCCCGCGCGTCTGCGCCGCGTCTGCGAGGAACTCACCTCGGCGCTGAAGGGCATCGCCGATCTCGATCTACGGATCCATACCAACGGTCTGCAGCTGAGCCCGCGCTATCTCGACCTCTTCGACGAGTTCGGCGTCAAGGTCGGCATCTCGCTCGACGGCGACCGGGCCGCCAACGACCGGCACCGTCGTTTCGCCGACGGACGCACCAGCCACCCCCTGGTCCTGCGAGCCGTCGAGCTCCTCCGTCAGGAGCGCTACCGGCACCTCAACCTCGGCCTGCTGTGCACCGTCGACATCCGGAACGATCCGCACGCGGTGTTCGACGCCCTGGCCGAACTCGATCCACCGCTCATCGACTTCCTGCTTCCGCACGCCACCTGGGAGCAGCCGCCGCCGCGTCCGGACGGATCGCCCACGGCCTATGCCGACTGGCTCCTCGCGATCTTCGACCGCTGGAGGGAACAGGGCCGGCCGGTGCCGGTGCGGTTCTTCTCCTCGGTCCTGTCCAGCCTGAGCGGCGGACCCAGTCTCACCGAATCCCTGGGCCTGGCCCCCACGGACCTCGTCGTCGTCGAGACCGACGGGCAGCTGGAACAGGTGGACTCGCTCAAGAGCGCCTACGAAGGCGCGGCCTCCACCGGGTTCGACGTCTTCACGCACGCCTTCGACGAGGTCGCGGCGCACCCCGGGGTGCGCGCGCGGCAGCTCGGCCTGGCCGGGGTCAGCGAGACCTGCCGTCGCTGCCCCGTTGTACGTTCGTGCGGCGGGGGGCTCTACACACACCGCTACCGCTCGGACAGCGGATTCGACAACCCCTCGGTGTACTGCGCGGATCTCGAAGCACTGGTGCGCGGCATCGAGGTGCGGACGGCGGCGGAAACCGAGTCGGCCGCGGTCGCGGAGCCGCACGAGCTGATCGCCGCGCACCAGGACCTGACGCGGACTCTGCTCGCCCGGCTCCACGCGGACCTCGACGGCGGGGGCGGAGAGCGCTGGGACGAGGCCTGGGAGCTGGTGCAGGCCTTGGACCGGACGGAGGCGGGTGCCGTTGGACTGGACGGTGTTCTGGCCCATCCCTACACCCGCACCTGGCTGCTCGACGCGCTGGACGCCGTGTACGCCGGCCGGCCCGGTGCCGACCGGTCGGCGACGCTGCGGCTGTCGTCGTCCGTGGCCGCTGCCGCCGTACGCGCCGGACTCGAACGGGATGTCCCCGTCGCCTACCGGGACGGCAGCATCTTCCTCCCCACCCTCGGCGAGGCGCGGATCGGCGGGCCGGGGGAGCACGGGACCGCTCTCGTGCGCGCCACCGACGACGGATTCCTGATCCGGCGGGACGGGCACCCCGCCGAACGGCGGATCGTGCGGACGTCGACGGAAGACCCTGGCTGGCTTCCGGTGCGCCACGTGGGTGTCGACGGGGCGCCCGGCTTCGTACTCGACGACCTCGACCCGTACCGGGACTGTTTCGACAGGCCCGTCGCTCCCCGGCTCGGGCAGTCCGAGGCCGATGCGTGGAGCGCGGGACTCGCCGGGGCCTGGGAACGGCTGATGGCGGTCGTGCCGGAGCAGGCGGCCGAAGCGGCGGGCAGCCTGATCGCGCTGACGCCGCTCACCGCCGGGCAGCCCGCCGTGGGGCGGCACGGCTACGGGGCGTTGGGGATCGGCGTGTGCACGGATACCGAGGAACTGGCGCTCGGCCTGCTCCGAGGATTCCGGCGGGCCAAGCTGAGGGCCCTCGTGGATGTCACGGATCTGTACGCATCGGACGGAGCCTGGGACCATCGGACGCCCTGGCAGGAAAAGTCCGTTCCCTTCTCCCGACTGCTGTCCATGACCTATGAACGGGTGGGACTGGGTCTCTTCGACCCCCGGTTCCTGGACGGGGTGCCGCAGGCACTCGACACACTCGAAGCCGCGGCCGAACTGACCATCGACGGAAAACAGCTGCTGGCCGCAGTCCGAAAGGAGATCAGCGGTACACACGGGACATCCGGGAAGAACAGTTGCAAGACCGTTTTTGATCAAGAACCTGATGGACCGGGCGTGAGGATGGATGACTGAAAAGCGGCGTTGAATGACCGAACGCCATGGGGGTGGAGCAAGGTCCGCTCCGGAATGATGAATTCGCTCGCATTCTTCCCACACTCCTCGGATGCGAGTGCTCACACAGGACGGGGGTCGTGTGCACGCATCAACGCAACCGCGAGCGGCGGACCATCGGCCGTACTTCTTCTTGAGCTATGCGCATACACCGGGGTACGGCGGTGGAACGGACCCGGATATGTGGGTCGAGCGGCTGTTTCAGGATCTCTGCGGCCATGTAATGGCCATGACCGACCTCCCGGCGGGCGCCTCCGCCGGGTTCATGGACCGGGAGATACGGTCCGGCGAGGGGTGGTCGGAACGGCTCGGCAGCGTGCTGGCCACCTGCCGGGTGTTCGTCCCGCTCTTCTCTCCGCGCTATTTCGCCAGCGAGATGTGCGGAAAGGAGTGGCATGCTTTCGAACAGCGCGCCATCGCTCACCGCGCCCGCAGCAATCAGCCCGCCGAAGCGATCGTGCCCGCGCTCTGGGTGCCGGTTCCACCGAACCAGCTGCCCGGGCCGGCGGAGCGACTGCAGTTCAATCACCGTGATTTCGGGGAACGTTACGTCAGTGACGGGCTCTACGGACTGATCAAACTCAGACTCTTCGCCCAGGAGTACGAACGGGCCGTCTACGAACTCGCCAAACGTATCGTCAGCGTCGCGGCCACCGCCCGGATCGAAGTGGGCCGCCCCGTCGACTACCGGCTGGCCCCCAGCGCCTTCGGCTCGCAGAGCAGCGGTGCCGGTGCGCCTCGCCCGATGAAGGTGACCATCGCGGCTCCCACCCGGCACGACCTGCCCGAGGGACGCAACGCCGACTACTACGGCGACAATCCGCACGACTGGAATCCCTACCACCCGGCCTCCGCACGGCCCCTGGCCTATGTCGCCGAGGACCTGGTGCGCTCCCTCAACTACCAGGCCACCGTCACCTCCTTCGACGAGGAGTCCGGCCACACGGAGAGCAAGGGGCCACCGAACAGGCCGGAAATCCTGGTCGTCGACCGCTGGGCGCTGATGGACGAGGACCGACGCCGCAGACTCGCGGCCTTCGACGCCGAGAACCGCCCGTGGGTGACCATGGTGGTGCCCTGGAACCGCGAGGACCCCCAGAGCAGAGCCGCCGAGGCGGAGTTGACCGAGAAGCTCGAACAGACCATGCCGTCCAAGATTCGACAGGGGCGCGCGTATTGCCGCGCCGCGGCAAGGGGAGTGCCCAGCATGGATGCCTTCGGACAGGTACTGCCCCAGGTGGTGGAGGCGGCGGCCCAGCAGTATCTGCGCCACGCGGCGGTCTACCCGCCGGCGACGGGCGGCGGTCACACTGAACGAACACGACTGATGGGGCCCATGGGCAACACGCAGTTCATACCGGACATGCACGACCCTGCGACGGATGCGGAGGACGTATGACGGCCGGGCGTGACGGACGCATCGTCACTTTCTACTCGTACAAAGGCGGTACCGGGCGCACGATGGCCCTGGCCAACACCGCCTGGATCCTGGCTGCCAACGGCAAACGGGTACTGGCCGTCGACTGGGACCTGGAGGCGCCCGGACTCCACCGGTTCTTCCATCCCTTCCTCGACCCGTCGACACTCGGCGCCACCACCGGCGTCATCGATCTGATCACCGAGTACGCCTGGGCCGCGACCAGCCCGGTCGAGCGTGCCGACGACTGGCACCGCGACTACGCCCGCATCCAGCCGCACGCCGTCTCCCTCGCCCCGGAGGCGCTCGGCTGGGAGTTCCCGCAGGGGGGCACCCTCGACTTCGTCTCCGCCGGGCGCCAGAACCGCGAATACTCCGCGACCGTCTCCACTTTCGACTGGGACAACTTCTACGACCGGCTCGGCGGCGGGCACTTCTTCGACGCCCTGCGCGACGACATGAAGGCCAACTACGACTACGTCCTCATCGACAGCCGGACCGGTCTCAGCGACATCGCCGACATCTGCACCGTCCACCTTCCGGACCTGCTCGTCGACTGCTTCACACTCAGCGACCAGTCCATCGACGGCGCGGCATCCGTCGCCCGGCAGATCTCCGAGCGCTACACCGGCCGGCCCATCTCGATCTTCCCCGTCCCGATGCGCATCGACGAGGGCGAGAAGGAGAAGGCCGACGCGGGTCGAGCCCTGGCCCGGCTGAAGTTCGACCGGCTGCCCCGGGACCTGTCCGGTGACGAACTCACGGCCTACTGGGGAGCGGTGGAGATTCCGTACCGCCCCTACTACGCGTACGAGGAGACGCTGGCCACCTTCGGCGACGAGGCAGGTCTGACCAACTCGCTGCTGTCCGCCTTCGAGCGGCTCACCGCCGTCATCACCGACCGGCAGATCACCTCGATGCCCCCCGTGGGCGAAGAGGTGCGGCTGCGGATCCGCGACGCCTTCACCCGGCGCAGGCCTGCGCTGCCCGCCGATCTCTTCCTCAACTATGTGGCGGAGAACCGGATGTGGGCCGACTGGATCGAATCGGTTCTCACCCGGGCCGGATTCCGCGTCGTCCCGCGCGATGTCTCCGCCGAGCCCGGCGTGGCCGACCCGGCGCAACTCGCGGCCGAGAGCGCCACCCGTACGGTCGTCCTGCTCTCCAGCGCCTATCTCAAGTCCCAGCGGGCCGTGAGCCTGTGGGACAGGGCGGTCGCCGAGGACCCGGGCGGAGGAAGGCGTCAGCTGCTGCCTCTCAGGGTCGGGGACGTACGCCTTTCCGCGCCCTACATCGACCGGAACCCCGTCGACCTCTTCCGGCTCGACGAGGTGCACGCCACCGCGGCGCTGATGCGTGCCCTGGACCGCCCAGTGCAGCTCGTCGACGGGGTCGCGCCCGGGCCCCGCTTCCCCGGCACCGTGCCGAAGATCTGGAACGCACCACCCCGCAACCCCGGCTTCACCGGCCGCTCCCTGGTCCTGGAACGGATGCGCGACCAACTCGGTGGTGGCATGGCCGTCGTGCTTCCCCAGCCGCAGACCCTTTACGGTCTCGGCGGCGTCGGCAAGACGCAGGTCGCTCTCGAGTATGTGCACCGCTTCATGGCCGACTACGACCTGGTGTGGTGGATATCGTCCGAGCAGACCGACGACGTGGTGGCCGGCCTCGCCGAACTTGCGGTCCGGCTCGGCGCGCAGGGCGGCGACGACATGGCCGCGGCCTCCCAGGAGGCCGTCGACCTGCTGCGCCGCGGAGTTCCGTCGGACCGCTGGCTGCTGGTCTTCGACAATGCCGACGACCCCGAACGGCTCCGGCGCTACTTCCCGCAGGGCGGTTCCGGTCACATCCTGGTCACCTCCAGGAACCAGACCTGGTCCCAGCACGGCGACGCACTGCCCGTCGACGTCTTCCTGCGGGAGGAGTCCATCGAGCACCTCCAGCGCCGCGCCCCCGGGCTCAGCGTCGAGGACGCCGCGCAGGTGGCCACCGCTGTCGGTGACCTGCCGCTCGCGGTGGAACAGGCGGCGGCCTGGATCGCGGAGACCGCCACGCCCATCGACGCCTATCTGGAGCAGCTCGCCCAGCAGGCCCCTCAGGTGCTGGCCCTCAACCAGCCCGCGGGCTACCCGGAACCCGTCGCCGCCACCTGGAACATCTCCATCCAGCGCCTCAAGGAGCGCTCGCCCGCCGCCGTGCGGCTGCTCCAGCTCTGTGCCTTCTTCGCCCCCGAGCCGATCAACGCCAACCTCCTTTACAGCAAGGAGATGATCGAGGCGCTGAAACCGTACGACCCCTCGCTCCAGGAGAAGCTGGTGCTCGGCCGGGTCATCCGGGAGATCGGCCGGTTCGCCCTCGCCAAGGTCGACCAGGTCTCCAACTCCATCCAGGTGCACCGCCTCGTCCAGGCCGTCATCCGGGCGCAGCTCAGCGAGGAGGAGCAGCGTGACGCCCGGCATGTCGTCCACCGCATTCTGGCGGGTGCCCGGCCCGATGACGACGAGCCGATCGACAACCCGGCGACCTGGCCGCGGTTCGCGACCATATGGCCGCACCTCGGCCCCTCCGATGCGCGCAACTGCAGGGAACCCGAGACCCGCAGGCTCCTGATCGACCGAGTGCGCTACCTGTGGAAGCGCGGTGACTTCAGGACGGCCGGCACCCTCGGCGCCGAACTGCGCGAGACATGGGAGGAGATGCTCGGCGAGCGGGATCTCCAGTACCTCTACCTCTGCTTCCACCTCTCCAACATCTACCGCTCGCGCGGTCGTTATGTGGAAGCGAAGGAACTCGACGAGATCACCCTCGCCCGGCAGCGGGAGGTACTGGGGTCGGAGCACCCGCACACGTACATGACCACCAGTAGCCTCGCGACGGACCTCGGCACCCTCGGCGACTACAGCCGGGCGATCGAGCTGGCGACCGAAGCCACCGAGGGGTTCAGTCAGATCTTCCACGACTCACACCCCAGGACGCTGGCGGCGGCCAACAACCTGGCTCTGAACCTGCGCCTCGTCGGGCAGTACGCCAGGGCCAGGGAGATCGATCAGGACGTCTACGACCGGCGTACCGAGGTGCTCGGCGCGAACCACCCGTACAGCCTGTCCTCCGCCATGAACCTGGCCCGCGATCTGCGGGACGTGGGACGGTACGAGGACTCCGTCGGTCTGCTCAGCCGCACCTACGACAGCTACAAGACACACCTCGGGCGAACCTTCCCGGGCACGCTGAGTGCGGCGAAGAGCCTCGCGGTCTCACTGCGCAGGGCGGGTCGGCTGGAGGACGCCCGCAGACTGACGGTGGCCACCCGCGCCAGGTACCGGGCCAAGTACACCTCGGCGAACCCCGAATCGCTGGCCTGTGATCTCAACATGGCGGCCGACCTGTTCGCGGCCGGTGAGGCGGTCGAGGCGCGGGACACCGCGCAGGAGGTCGTCGACCAGTACATGAAGGTCCCGGGCGAGAAACACCCGTACACCCTGGCCGCCCAGAACAACCTCGGCGTCTATGTCTCGGGGGCCGGTGCGGCGGAGGAGGCGGAGAAACTGCTGAAACGGGTGGTCGCCTCGATGCGCGAGGTGTTCGGGCGCGAGCATCCGCACACCCTGTTCTGCGTCATGAACCTGGCCAACGCAACCGCGGACCTCGGCGACCTCGACATCGTGCTGTCGACGGAGCGGCAGGTGTCCGCGCAGCTTCGGGAGACCCTCGGGGCGCATCATCCGGAGACCTTGGCCATGACGTCGAACATGGCTGTCACGCTCGATGGGATGGGGCGCAAGGACGAGGCGTTGCAGGTGCGGGCGGAAGTGGTCGAAGAGCTGTCCCGGCAGCTCGGCGACGAGCATCCGCTGACCCGGATCGCCCGGGACGAGACCCGCTTCCAGCGCGAACTGGAGCCGATCACGATCTGAGCCGACCGGGCCCGCCGATGGCGGGCCCGGCCCGGGTCAGCCCTTCGAAGGAACGGCGGTGGCCTGTTCCTCCAACAGCCAGTTGAGGACGACAGGGAGCACGGACAGCGCATCGAAGTGCGCCGCCGCCGGCTCCAGCACCGCGGTGGCGCCCGGGATCTGCCGGGCCAGCCAGCGGGAGTGCCCGACCGGTGAGAAGACGTCCTTCTCGCCGTGCCACAGCATCACGGAGCCGGTGATGTCCGCCGGGTCGAAGCCCCATGGGGTGCAGAGCGCGATCGCGTCGTCGATCCATCCGTACGCCGAAGTGCGCAACCCCTCACTGTAGTTGCGCAGCAGCATGGAACGGATTCCGGCGTCGTTGACGATGACCCGGTCGGAGTCGGTCAGCTCCCGGCGGAGATCGTCGAGGAGCTTGACCGGATCCTGTCTGATCACTGCCGACCGGGAGATGAAGGACTCCGCGAGCCCGTCCGGGTCGGCCGCCGCCGTGGTGTACGCCAGCACATTGGATGCGGCCATCCCGTCGAACCAGTCCAGTCCGTCCGCGTCCCAGGGGGCGAGCCCGACCAGAGCGGCGGTACGGGTGACCCGGTCCGGCATCAGTGCGGCGCAGGCCAGGGCATGCGGGGCGCCGCCGGAACGGCCCACCACGGCGAACCGTTCCAGTCCGAGCGAGTCCGCGATGGCCCGCACATCCTCCACGGCGTCCGCCACGCAGCGGCCCGCCAGCCGGTCGGAGCCGCCGTAGCCCGGTCGGTCATAGGCGATGAGCTGTGTCTTGCGCTGGTACAGCACCATGCCGCGCGGCGCCGGACCGAGCCGGCTCCCGGGCATTCCGTGGAGCAGGAAGACCGGTCTCCCCTGCGGGTCGCCCAGACGCTCCACCATCAGATGCCGCCCGTCCTTTGCGCGCACCCGACTGCGCACTCCGCGCCTCCTCCACTCCGTGCGGGCACCGAGTGCCCGACTTTTCCACCGATTCGATGATGACCCATCAAAGTCCCGGGGCGGAATGGAAATTGAGGTAAATCAACAGCGAATACTGGACGGGCCCAGTCCTCACACATGGCCGACCGGACGGTCGCACGGTTTGTTCGCAAGCGGAACCGACATGGTGCGGCTCCAGGTAGGTGAACGGGGCGGGGGAGAAGCGGTGCGGTCGTGTGTTCGTCCTGAAGTCGACCGTGTGTGCTATATGCCCGGTCGGAATAGTGGACGGCTCCATCCTCCGTACCCGGGCACCCCACTTGCCCGTGCGCTGCCCCACAGGAGGTCGACGTCGAAGCATCGGCGCATATCCAGGAAGCGTGCGGTGATGGCCGGTTCGGCCGTTGTCGCCCCGGTCGCAGCAGGAATCACATTCCAGAATGCGAACGCCAGTGACGAGGTACCGCAGTTCACCGCGCGGACGCCGACGGCGAATGCGGCCGGAAAGCTCGCCACCGCCCTCGGCGACGACCTGGGCGCGACGCGGCCGGGGGACAGTCGGAACGTGAGTCAGGCGGAGGGGCGGCCTGGTCCGGGCCTCATCGGCGGCGTCGTCCACCAGGCGTACGCCGACGAGGTCCACCTCGGTCTGCACAAGAAGCCGGCGAAGCACCCGGACATGCCGAAGCCCTCCGCCGAGGCGGGAGACCGCACGGTTGCCCGGACGCCACTTGCATCGTCACGCCGCACATCGAGCAGATCCGAATATCCCGGCCCCGACCGAAGCCGTCCGCGTAGCCTGCGGCCGCAGCGCAGCGTCCCGCCGAAGGACATGCCACCGCGCCTTGCCCCGCCCGCGGGCTGATGGTGGGGACGGCGGGGCGAAGCCCTGATGGGGTGGCGCCCCGCCTCGGAACCGGAGAGGTTTCGGGCAGACGGCCGCCTCTGCGGGCCCCGCCGTCCGGCAGGTGTCCGGCCGGACGGCGTGATCCGACCGGGTCAGCCGGCCCAGACCTCGGCTTCGTCGGCCGGGACGGTGGTGGCGAGCTGCAGCTCCTTGCGGGCGGCGACCGTCTTGCCCGGGTCGATACCGGAGAAGGCCCCGTCGTAGGCGAGGTAGAAGGAGTCCGTGTCACCGGCCGAAGCGGCCTTCTCCCACGCACCGGCGGTCTTCTCCAGCCGTGCACGGAGCTTGACGGTCTCCGGCTGCTGAATGCCCTTCAGGGCCGTGAGGTGAGTGCCGAGCGCGGCGGCAACGGCCTTGGCCTGCTTTTTGTAGCCGGCCAAGTCGCCCTCGACCTGCTCGGCTTCGGGCTGGTTCGTCCACAGGGCATCGTAGACGGCGTTCGAACCCTTCAGGTATGCGAGCTGGTCGGCGTTCAGGGGCTTGCTCTTCAACGAACCGGAGAACGTGCCCGATTCCTTGGTGTACGTGCAGCTCACGGCCCGATCGCCCGCCGCCCAGCTCTCCTTGGTGGGGGAGTAGTAGTAGACGTCGACGCCCTTGGGCAGGGCCCAGGCGTCGGGGGTGAACTCCTGCGCCTTGGCCGGGCATCGTTCGTCGGCGATCTGTGCGGTTTTGTCCTCACCGGGGTAGGCCGACTGCCCGTCGATCTTGAAGTCACCGACGACCTGGCCCTGGTGCGGTTCCTCGCACGGCACGACCTCGACGGTGAACTCCTCGCTCTTGGGTGCCTTGTTGTTCGGGTTGTAGCAGTCGCCGGCCGCGAGCGAGAAGACCGATCGCTGGCGAACCACTTTCTTGGCGCCGGACTTTGCGCTGTCGAGGGCTCCGGAGCATCCCACCGCTCCGACCGAGATCAGGGCTATGGCGGCGGATATACCGCGCAGGGAACGGGACGTGACACCGAGGGACATGACGTGAGCATCCTCAAACGGAAGGGGTGTGAGCGGGTGTGCGCATCGTATGGCATGTAAGTGACAGTGCTGTGTGCGGGCGCTTCGTTGCGCCGGAGGCGGTTGTGCGGGTGGCATCCGGACGAGTTGTCGTCCGGCGCGGGGGTCGGGAGGTGTCGGGGGTGGGCTTGTGAACTCCGACGACGGGCAGTGCGGCCCGTGGAGTGACGGCCTTCTTCACCTCGTCAGCGAAAGCCATGCCCCCACGGTCCGGGGTGTTCCCTGTCTGCGCAGATGGGGCCGGGCCGAACGGCTGACCGGCTCGCCCGTCGGATGCCCCGTGCCCGGCGCGCATTGCTGCGCAGTGCGCTGTGGTTTCCCCGCCGACCCCTTGTGCGCGGAGAGTTCCCGTGCGGTGACGTTGAGTGCCGACGGGGTCATGGTGAGCCGCTGCACGGATACGCCAAATGGGTCACGCGTTCGAATCACGCCATCGATCGAGGTCGGTGGGGGTTAGAGTAATCGAACGCGCGTACGATGAATGTATAGGGCAAAAGACTCAAATGGGGTGAGTGATGGAGGTGCGGCATGGCGGGTTACGCCCATCTGCACGTCGCGTCCGGATACTCCGCCCGCTACGGTGCCGCCCATCCCGAACACCTTGTCCGGCGAGCGGCTGAGCGCGGCACGACGGCGCTCGCGCTCACCGACCGGGACACGGTCACCGGTGCCGTACGGTTCGCGAAGGCCTGCGCCGGAGCCGGGATCCGGCCGGTCTTCGGCATCGATCTGGCCGTGGAGGCCATCGCACCCCCTCCTCCGGTGCAGCGCCGCCGCACCCCGGCGCGTGGTGGCGCGCACGTCGTCGAGCCGCCCCTGCGGGTGGTGCTGCTCGCACAGAACCGGACGGGTTGGGCACGGCTGTGCCGCATCACGTCGGCCGCGCACGCGGGCACGGCGGGCGGCGCGGCCCCGGTGGTGGTGCCGTGGGAAGCGCTGCGCGAGTACGGCGGTCCCGGTCTGATCGTGCTGCTCGGACCGCTCTCGGAGCCGGTACGGGCACTGGCGGCAGGCAGGGAGGACGTCGCGGCGAAGCTGCTGGCGCCATGGCGGGAGATCTTCGGCAGCGGTGTGCGGCTGGAGGCTGTCCTGCACAGGCGGTCCGGTACGGACCCGGGATCACTGCGGCTGGCCGCCCGCACCCTGGCGCTGGCCGACCGTACCGGCACCACCGCCGTCCTCTCCAACGCCGTCCGCTATGCCGACCCGGACCAGCACCGGCTCGCCGACGTCCTCGATGCCGCGCGGCTGCTGCGCCCCATCGACCGGCGCCGCCTGGACAGCGGGCAGCGCTGGCTCAAGGGCGAAGGAGAGATGGTGCGCATCGCGCAGTTGATCGCCGAGTGTGCCGGAGCGGACGCCCGGCGGGCGGGCCGTTTGCTGGCGGACACCGCCGCCACGGCGGCCGAGTGCTCCGTCGATCCCAGGGCGGACCTGGGGCTGGGCACATCCCACTTTCCGGAACCGGAAGTGCTCGGTGTCGAGCCGGGAACGGGCGGCGCGGCACAGTTTCTGCGTCGCCGGTGCGAGGCCGGCATGGTACGGCGCGGCCTGGACCGTGACCGGGTGGCGCTCGACCGGCTGGACGAAGAGCTCGGCGTGATCTCCGAGCTGAACTACGACTCGTACTTCCTCGCCGTCGGCCAGGTCGTGGCCGACATCCGGGAGCTGGGCATTCGGGTCGCGGCCCGCGGCTCGGGCGCCGGTTCGATGGTCTGCCACGCGCTGGGCATCGCCACGGCCAACCCGCTCGACCACCGCCTGCTGTTCGAACGCTTCCTGAGCGTGCGACGGGCGTCGCTGCCCGACATCGACATCGACGTGGAGTCCGCCAGAAGGCTGGAGTGCTACGACGCGATCTTCGCCCGGTTCGGTACCGAGCGGGTGGCGGTCACCGCGATGCCCGAGACCTACCGGGCCCGCCGGGCGCTGAGGGACACCGGGCTCGCACTGGGGATCGCGCCGGCGGACGTCGACCGGATCGCCAAGAGCTTCCCGCACCTGCGGGCATCGGACATCACCGGCGCACTCGCCGAACTGCCCGAACTGCGTCAACTGGCGGCCGAAGCGAAGCGGTACGGGCCGTTGTGGGAGCTCGCCGAAGGCCTCGACTCCCTGGTTCACGGCATGGCCATGCACCCGTGCGGAGTGATCATCAGCGACGCGACGCTCCTGGACCGGCTGCCCGTGCAGCCCACCCCCCAGGGCAACTATCCGATGGCGATGGCGGCCAAGGAGGAGATCGAGGCGCTGGGCAACATCAAACTGGACGTTCTGGGGGTGCGGATGCAGTCCGCGATGGCCCACGCCGTCGCCGATATCGAACGGGTGACCGGTGACCGTATCGATCTGGACGATCCACGGCAGGTGCCGCTCGACGACGTCTTCGCGTTCAAACTCATTCAGGAGAGCCAGACCATAGGACTGTTCCAGCTCGAATCGCCCGGCCAGCAGGATCTTCTCTCGCGCCTGCAGCCCCGCGACCCGCAGGACGTCATCGCCGACATCAGTCTCTTCCGCCCCGGACCGGTTGCGGGGGGAATGCCCGAGCGGTACATCGCCGCACGTCATGGCGGTACACCGGCCTACGCCCACCCGGACCTCGAACCCGTGCTCGCCGACACCTACGGCGTGACCATCTGGCACGAGCAGGTCATCGAGACGCTGTCGGTGCTGACCGGCTGCGATCGCGCTCTGGCCGAGGTCGCCCGGCGGGCACTCGGCGACAAGCACCGACTGCCCGGGATCAAGGACTGGTTCCACCGCCGGGCGGCCGCCCGCGGTTACAGCCCTGCGGTCCGGGACCAGGTGTGGAAGACCATCGAGGCCTTCGGCGCCTACGGCTTCTGCCGGGCGCACGCGGTCGCCTTCGCCGTACCGGCTCTGCAGAGCGCCTGGCTCAAGGCGCACTACCCGGCCTTCCTGCTGGCCGGCCTTCTCGAACACGACCCCGGTATGTGGCCCAAGCGCGTCATCGTCGCCGACGCCCGCCGACGCGGCGTCCCGGTGCTGCCCGTCGACGTCAACCACTCCAGGACGAAGCACACCGTGGAGCGGGCCGACGGGGAGCAGTGGGGCGTGCGGCTCGCGCTGTCCGCGGTGCGCGGTATCAGCGAGGAGGAATGCGCGCGGATCGAGGAGGCCCAGCCCTACGGATCGCTGTCGGACTTCTGGCAGCGGGCCCGGCCCAGCCGACCGGTCGCCGAACGCCTCGCCGAGATCGGCGCGCTGAACTCCCTGCACGACGGGTGCCTCACGCGGCGGGATCTGCTGCTGCAGATCGTCGAACTCCAGCGGCAGTCCCGCGCCCGGTCCGCGAGCAAGGGCCAGTTGCCCATCGACGTGGAGGCGGTCGGCGGAGCGGAGCCGAGCGGCCTGCCGGAGATGACCGGACGCGAAGCCCTCAGCGCGGAGCTGAACACGCTCGGCATCGACGTCTCCAGGCATCTGATGGAGCATCATCACCGGCTGCTGCGGGAGATCGGTGCCACCGACGCGGCGCATCTGGCCGGAGCCCGTCCAGGCGGGCAGGTTCTCGTCGCCGGGGTACGGGCCTCGACGCAGACCCCGCCGATCGCCAGCGGCAAGCGCATCATCTTCGTCACCCTGGAGGACGGCTCCGGCCTGGTCGACCTGGCCTTCTTCGAGGACTCCCACCCCGCCTGCGCGTACACCGTCTTCCACAGCGGGCTGCTGCTGGTCCGCGGCACGGTCCAGGTGCGCGGCACCCGCCGCACCGTCGTCGGCACCATGGCCTGGGACCTGGACCGGATCGCCGTCGCCCGTCGCGATCACGGCCCCGAAGCCGCTCTCTCCCTGCTCGGAGTCAGCCATCCGCAACCGACCCCCGCGCAGCCGCGGCGCACCCTGATCAACGGCACGACAGGCGCCCGGCTGCATCCCTATGCCGACCTGCAGCCCGCCGGCAGCGGTTCAGCCGATCTGAGAAAGCTCGGCTACACCAGCCCAGGGAGCGCAGGATGACCACGCGCCGACGGCACATCGCCCACCTGCACCTGCACGCTCTGCCGTACGAAGGACGGTACGCGGACGCGATCGACCTGCTGACCGGCATCACCCCCCATGTGCAGGCGGTGTCGCCCGATGCCGTCCAGCTCGACCTGACGTCCGCGCTCAGGTACTTCGACCTCACCCCGTACGACGTGGTTCAGCTTGCGAAACTCAGACTGTTCGCCTTGTACGGCATCGAGAGCAGCGCAGGGCTCGCCGGCAACCGCATGCTGGCCACCATGGCGGCCGACGCGTCCGCGCCGGGACACACCACCTGGGTACCCGCCGAACAGGCCGCCGCCTGGCTGCGCCCCCGACCGGTCACCGCGCTGCCCGGAATCGGCCGTGCCACCGCGGCCACGCTCGGCCGGTACGGCCTGCACACCATCGGTCAGCTTGCCGACGTACCCCCGGCGACCCTGCAACGCATTCTCGGCGTCGGCCAGGCCCGACTGCTGGCCGAGCGGGCCCGCGGCCATGATTCCCGCCCGGTCGTCCCGCTGGAACCGGCGGCACATCTGATGGCCGATCTCGTGCTCGACCAGGACTGTCTCGACCCGGTGCGGCATCACCGTGCCGTCCTGGGACTCGCCGACGGGATCGGCCAACGCCTGCGTGGTGAAAGCCAGGTCACCGGCCGCCTCACGCTCACGGTGCGGTACGCCGACCGCAGCTCCACCACGCGTACGTGCACGCTGGCGGAACCCACCGACCATTCGCCCGCCCTCGTCACGGCTGCTCTGGGTCTGCTGACCGCTCTCGGGCTGCAGCGGGCGCGAGTCCGTGCTTTCGTGATCCGCGCCGACGACCTGCTGCCGGCCGCCAGGGCTCACCGCCAACTCCCCCTGGACCCCGGCGATTACCGTGCCCGTGCCGCCGAAGCCGCCGCGGACCGGGCCAGGCGGCGCTTCGGACCCGAGGCCGTACTTTCCGCCGCTCTGGCCGGCGAGCGACCCGGACCTCGGCGATGAGGATCCCCGGGGGCCGGACGCGAGCGACCTGTGGTCACGATCGCCCCGCGGGAGCGCACGGTGTCGTCTCCGCCCTGCAGCGCACGTCTTCGACGACGTGATAGGCCTCCGGGCGAGGCGTGCACGGCTGTACGCGGTCGTCGTGGATGATCGACCCGTTGCCTGACGAACCATCATATCTGTTTCGCGTGAATGCCTGATGATGCTGCGTCAGTTTTTACCGACGCGTAACTTCCCTCGCTACCTTACTCGCGCGTAATTTGGCATGAACGCATAGAGCGCGGTACCGAACATCGGTACGGAACGTCGGTAAGAACTTGTGGTCCGGGCCGCAGGGCGCATTGACATCGCAACTCCCTTGAGCCGCAAGGAGACCACACGATGCTGCCCTGGACACGTGCGCCGCGCACCCCACGTGCGCGGAGAACCCTCGCCGCACTGCTCCTCGCCGTCGCAGCGTTCGCCGCCCCCACGGCGACCGCCACCGCAGCCACCCCCGCCGCAGCCACGGCCCCCTCCCGGGGCTGGAACGACTACTCCTGCAAGCCCTCCGCAGCCCACCCCCGCCCCGTCGTCCTGGTCCACGGAACCTTCGGGAACTCGATCGACAACTGGCTCGTCCTCGCTCCGTACCTGGTCAACCGGGGCTACTGCGTCTACTCGCTCGACTACGGCCGGCTTCCCGGTGTGCCGTTCTTCAACGGCCTCGGTCCGATCGACAAATCGGCCGGTGAGCTCGCCACCTTCGTGGACCGGGTGCTCGCCGCCACCGGAGCGCCCAAGGCCGACATCGTCGGTCATTCCCAGGGCGGCATGATGCCCAACTACTACCTGAAGTTCCTCGGCGGCGCCGCGAAGGTGAATGCCATGATCGGGCTCGCCCCCGACAACCACGGCACCACCCTCCTCGGGCTGACGAAACTGCTGCCGTACTTCCCCGGCGCCGAGGACCTGCTGAACGCCGGCACGCCCGGTCTCGCGGACCAGGTCGCCGGATCCCCGTTCATCACCAAGCTCAACGCGGGCGGCGACACCGTGCCCGGCGTGCGCTACACGGTCGTCGCGACCAAGTACGACGAGGTCGTGACCCCGTACCGCACGCAGTTCCTGGACGGGCCGAACGTACGCAATGTCCTGCTCCAGGACCTGTGCCCGGTCGACCTGTCCGAGCATGTGGCGATCGGGACCGTGGACCGGATCGCGTACCACGAGGTGGCGAACGCCCTGGACCCGGCGCACGCCACCCCGACCACCTGCGCCTCGGTCATCGGCTGAGGTCTTCCGTTCGGATCATGCCGGATCCTGCGAGCCCGTCGTGATCCGAACGAGGGGCCCTGGGGCGACCGGTCGCCCTCAGTCCGTGCCGGGCAGCGATGACGGCCCGGCGGCGGACCGGGGCGAACAGTGCGGCCGCGCCCACGGCGAGCGCGGCCGCACCGCCGATCGCCAGGTACGGGGTACTGCCGTCACCACCCGTCTCGGCGAGGTTCTCGCCCGCCGGGGCGGGACCGGTGGCACTGTCCGGCTCGGGCGCGTTCGGCTCGGACGGACCGGTCCCGGACCCGGCGGCCGGAGCCGCGTCGGCGCAGGCGTAGAACGCTTCGGGGGAGTCCGAACGCTGCCAGACGGTGTAGATCAGCTGCCGCCCCGCACGTGCCGGGACGGCGCCGTCGAACAGGTACGAGCCGCTCTCCACCCTCGGGTCGGTGGCCGTGACAAAGGGCTTTGCCTCCAGGTCCGACCATTTCAGGCGCTTCGCCGGGTCGTAGCCGGCCTTGGTGAGATACAGCTCGAAGGTGCCCCTGTGCGGTGCCGTGGTTATCAGTCGGCTGCGCAGTCCCTTGGTGCGTCACACCTGATCCTCTCGATGCGAACTCTCGGCCGGCAGGTCGTTGCGGTCCAGGACGCTGGTCGTGGAGTCCTCCGGGGCCGTTGAGGGTTAGCTGCGGTTGCGGTGGTTGCTGTGCTTCGCTGCGGTACTGCACCGGTTGCCGGGTCAGATCATCTTGGGGTAACTGCCCAGGCCTGGCAGGTGTGTTCGGGCGGTCTCACGGGGCGCTTCGCCTGCCGCTGAGAACCGTGGCGATCGGGAGGGCTGCTGCCAGGCCGCTGAGCAGGACTCCGGCGAGGGCGCCCAGGATGGCGGGCTGGTCACCGAAGGCGATGCCAATTGCAGCCAGGGCAGGACCTGCGTTGCGGACCGCGGCGACGCCGCCCATGGTGGTGCGGCGCGTCGGCGGTCCGGTAGCCAGCAGTGTGCCGGCGGCGAAGGCGGCGACCGCCAGGAGGAACCCGGCGAGGAGGGCGAGTGAGCCGAGGAGGGCCACGACGTCCCGCCAGTTGCCGAGCAGCATGCCCGCCAGCACGACCAGGAACGTGACGTTGGAGACTGCGGTTGCCGGGGCGTGCCACGACCGCGCCACGTCGGTGGCGCAGTGGCGCATCAGCAGTCCGATAGCGAACGGCACGAGCTGCAGGAAGGCCACGGTCCCGACCAGTGCCCCGACGTCGAGGGAGACGTTCGTGCCGACATCGGCCGCAGTGAGGATGCCGTTGACGGTCGGTCCGAAGGTGAGGCTGCCGACGGAGGCGAGCAGTACCTGCATCGCCGCGCCCCCGACGACGTCGCCCTTCTGGACCATGGCCAGTTTCGCCCCGAAGGGACCGCCCGGCGAGGAAGCGACCAGGACGAGCGCGATGAAGGAGGCCGAGGGGAGATGGAACAGCGCGCCGAGACCCCAGCCGAGCAGCGGAATCACCACCATGTTGGTGATCAGTGCCAGCAAGAGCAGCGGAACATCGGTGAAGACGCCGCGCAGTGCTGGAACGGTGGCCCCCAGACCGGCGGCGAACATCGTGGCCGCGATGAAGATGACTGTGACGGCGTTGAGCACCATGTGCAGGGTGTCCATCAGGCTTCCCCTCGGGCGGCGGAGCACCTCAGGACGGTGCCAGGGCGCGCGTTGCGGCCGTGTCAGTCTTGAAGATCGCCGAGCCAGCGGAGGGCGCTCAGGCTTGGCAGGAAGCAGTACTCGCCACCTCGGGTGACGACGAACCGCGGCAGAGCAGCAAGGCGCCGTCGAAGCGGCCGCCGCGGAATGGTGAAGCCAGTGATGCCGTCGTGGGATCCGGTGACGGGGTCTTTGGCGCTGCCCGCACCGAAGAAGACACCATCGTTCATCCATTCCGACTGGACGAACTCGAACTGCCGTCCCAGGTGTGCGCCGATGAACGCGAACATCAGGCCGCGGTCGGCTCCGTCGTCTTCCATGACCCCGTCGGGCAGTGGCGGACCATAGACGGCGCCGCGTCTGATCATGCGGTGCAGTCGCACTTCTCCGGCCACTGAGGCATCGCGGGGGTTGGCCCGGCGGATGTGACACCCGCCGGGTGTGCTGAAACCTGCCGGGTCGTCCCGCTCGTACAGGAACGTGTTACGGCGCTGTGGGTCGACGCCGAGCTCGGGGTCGTCACGCTGCGGAGCGAGCGCCAAGGGGGCTCCGCTGCGCCAGCGCCCCATGATCTTGGCGGCGATCAGTTCCTCGTCTGCGGGCCCGGTGGCGCTGTCCTTCAGATACCGTCGGAATTCGGCGACCCTTTGGTGCAGCTTACGAAAGACGGCGTAGCTACCGTTACGCCCCAGTACGGGCGGCTGCGGCGTCTGGGCACCCCCGAGTTCGTCCGGATGACCGAGGACGAACTCGCCTGCCTTCAGAGGAACTTCCAGTCGGTTCGATCCGACGATGCCGCTGCCTTCGACGGCCGGATGGCTGACACCGTCCCGATAGCCGAAATGCTCGGTTTCGGTGGGCAGGGCGTAGCAGTCCTGCCGCCAGATCGCCATCACGCCTGGAAGTCGGTCGTAGGCCGGTCGGGCCCGCTCGACCGCCGCCTCCAACTGCAGCGGGTCGGGTGCGACCGCTGCGATCACCACGTGGACGTCGGGGCTGCCAAGCGGTGCTTCCCAATTCTCCGGAGCGCTCTCGCCCACGTCGCCCAGTGCTTTGGCGCGGGCAGACATCCCCTGTCGGAACTCCCACGCGAAGGTGTCCAACGACGAACGTGGCACGCCGAGCGCAGCCAGGCCGGTGCAGGTGACCGCGACACTGACCCAGGTCTCCCCCAAGGGGCTGGCCGAGTCCGCGGCGGACGTCACTGCCGCGGACGCCCTGCGCATCAACTCCCGTCCCTGGGCCCGGTCGTCGATACGAAAGGCGAGGTAGGTCGCGGCGTAGGGGGTCGGCCGAGGACTGAGCACCCCCCGTTGAATGTCGTCCAGCTCCAGTTCGACGCCCCTGGGCCCGATCACGGTTGGCCTCCTTGCTGCACTAATTCGAGACGAGGTTGCGCCAGAAATTCCGCAGGCTGTCATCACCGCCGAACAAGGAGCTGAAGATCGTCGAGTCCGCCAGCAGCACATCGGCCGCTCGGCCACCGCTCGGAGGCATCCACAAGAACATGTTGAACTCGGTGTTGCCCGCTTCGGTGAAGGGATGCGGCCGGGAGGTGTCGATCGGCTGCCTGGCGAGCACGTGGATGGTGTCCGGATCGTTCGTCGTCACGTCGTAGTGCGGCAGATGCATGTGGAAATTGAAGTTGGTCACCCCGTCCAGCCAGCCCTTCGGGTCCAGGTCCCTGACCGTGGACAAGGGGGCGATCTGGTTGCTCTCACTCGTGGCGGGGCGCAGGCCGTAGCGGTTCACGACCGGCACCCCCAGGCCCTTCATCAAATCCCTGACGAACGTGGCGAACCGCTGCTGCCGGGGGACCAGCAGATCACCGTGGTGGCGGTACTCCACCTCCCGTACCGACAGGTCGTCCGAGGCGCCGACGTCGTGATGGGGCCCCAGGACGAGGCAGGCGTCCTCTCGGGCGAGGAAGGCCTGCAAGGCCTCGATTTCCCCCGGCTGCGCCTCCTGGCCGGTGATCATGTGGTCCAGTCCGAACACGAACAAGACATCCGTGTCGGCCAGCACTCGCTCATCGAGGGGGGTGCGAAAGCCTGCCTGGTCGATGCGTTGGTACACCGGGACGGAATGTCCCGTCACTTCTTCGACGAACTCCTGGAACGGCACCCAGGCCCAGAAGAACAGCTCCAGGGATCCCGCGATCCCCTGCTGGAACTGATAGGGGTCCGACCACTTCGGGTCTTCGTAGGCCGGCCACGCGACCCGCCTGACCTCCGTCATCGTGGAGAAGCGATTGTCCAGCTCGGCCGTGTTCCGGCCTGCCTCGGCCGGATAGCTCCACGAGACGTAGATACTCACCCGTCGCCCACCGGGGGTGCGCTCCCGAGGGATGTGGTTCTGGTTGTACGTCCGTGCGGTCTTGACCTCGTTCATCTCAGCAAGCCTTCACTGAAGCTGGTCGAGCATGTCCGACAGAGCCCTCTTGATCCGCAAAGCCTTCTTGATTTCGTCTGCCGATACGTACGGATACTCCCCGTACTCGATGAAGCTCGGACATTGATGTTCGCGTACGAACCTGACGAACGCCTCAGGGTTGGTCCGCCAGTCCTCGGGGAAACCTTCAAGGTTCTCAAAAACCGTGCTCACGCCCGCCTTGGTGAAAAGCGCGATCGCGTCCTCGGTGTACTTGTCGAAATCAGTGTCGAAGATCCCCTGGTACATGAAACGCGTGTCGTCGTCGAAGAGTACCCAACGCAGATAGTGCAGCTTCAGCGGCGCGAGAAGATGCGGATCTTTCTCCAGCGCCTTGGCCAGTGTGTAGCCGTACTCCCTTACCGCGTCAGCTCGGCCCGGCTTGACATTCGCGATCACGGTGAACCCGTAGCACGCCGGGGTCTTCGGAAAAACGGGGCCGTACTTCCCCTGTTCGAGAAGCTCGGTTTCCTTGGGGATGACGGCTGCCTGCGGCTTGATCTCCATGTTCGCTCCTCCCGTCAACTAGCGGTCGCGGCCAACCCCTATGCTGGCATGCGACCTCTCGATTTTCCTGGAGCGCAACGCGACCGACATGTCCTGTGCCACCCACTGAAAGAAGCCGTCCGGATACGATGGCTGGTCGATGAAAATCGCCATGGAGCGGTTGGAATAGGGCCACCTTTGAGTTTCCAGGTCGGTGGAACTGCTTTGGGCTGGAGCTGCTTTGGCGCGAGTGATCATGGCCCGTAGGCTTCCGGCGCGTCAGGCAGTCTGTGGACCTGCCCGGTAAAGCACGACGTTGGGGCCACGAACTGCGAGGCTCGCGCCAAAGTGGCTGCCTGAGGGCTGTCCAAGAAGGGGCTCAGAAAAGTCCACCGGTGAGTGCGGTGACGGCTTCATGAGGTCCGGCCGCAGAACCGGGCGACCGACGCTCAGGATCTGGTTCAACGAGAGGTAAGCCCACACGCACTCGGCAGAGTTGTTGCTCACGACCGCCACGCGCCGACCCGACTCGCGCGCGGCCGAGGAGGACACCGCCACGGTCCGGGGCGGCGATGCGGCCCTCTCCGTACGTGCACGAAGGACCCACCCGTAGGTCATGGCCGGGGCCCTCGTACCGTGCTTCCATGAACGCCGACACGTCCGACGAGATCCGCCTCGCCGCCCCGGCCGACGTCCCCGTGGTACGGGCCGTCACCGATGCCGCCTACCGGCACTACATCGCGCGCATCGGCGTCGTCCCCGCACCCATGCGTGCGGACCATGCGGCGGATGTGGCGGCGGGCCGGGTGTACGTGACGGGGGCCCCGGAGGTCATCGGCGTCCTGGTCCTCGTCCCGCACGAGGACCACCTCTTCCTGGAGTCCGTCGCCGTCCACCCGGACGCGGCCGGCCGGGGAGTCGGCCGACGGCTGCTCGCCTTCGTGGACGCGCATGCCCGCAGCCTCGGCCTTCCCGAGATCCGCCTCTACACCAACGCGCTGATGTGGGAGAACCAGAAGATCTACCCGCGCTACGGGTACGAGCTGGTGGAGCGGCGCGTGGACGGCGTCTACGACAGGTTCCACTACCGCAAGCGGCTGACCCGCTGACCGGCCGACCGACTGATCGACTGTGTCAGTGGTGGCTGAGACGATCGACGCATGACGACGATCGACTGGGACTCCGCCGCCGACTCCTTCGACGAGGAGCCCGACCACGGGCTGCTCGATCCGGTGGTCCGGCACGCATGGGCGCAGCGCCTGGAGAACTGGCTGCCCGGGGGCCGCTCCGAGGTGCTCGACCTGGGGTGCGGCACCGGAAGTCTGGCGCTGGTCGTCGCCGGCCAGGGCCACCGGGTCACCGCGGTCGACCGGTCGCCGCGCATGGTCGAGCAGGCACGGGCCAAGCTTGCCGGGACGGGCACCGAGGTGCTCGTCGGGGACGCGGCCCGACCACCGGTCGGGAAGCAGCAGTTCGACGTGATCATGGCCCGCCATGTGGTGTGGCTGCTGCCCGATCCCGAGGCCGCTCTGCGCCACTGGTTCGGTCTGCTGCGGCCCGGCGGGCGGCTGCTGCTGATCGAGGGGGTGTGGGGCGGGGTGGGCCTCTCCGCCGAGCGACTGACTTCACTGCTCTCCCCGTTCACGGAGCGCATCCACCACGAGCGGCTCTCCGGCGACCCGAACCTGTGGGGCAAGCAGGTCGACGACGACCGGTACGCGCTGGTGGCACGCGCCGAACCGCCGCACCGGCACACCGAGATCGTCGATGTGCATCTGATCCTGCGTCGCGGCCCCGACGTCCTGCTCGCCCGCCGCGCCGGCACGGGATACGCGGACGGGCTGTTCAACGGTCCGTCCGGACATGTGGAGGACGGCGAGGACGTCCGCGAGGCGATGATCCGCGAGGCCGCCGAGGAGATCGGTCTCGCACTGGACCCGGACGAGCTGCGGGTCGCCCTGGTCATGCAGCACCGGGGTCCCGGCGGCAGTCCCCGGACCGGCTGGTTCTTCGAGGCGGAGTACGACCCGGCCCGCCCGCCGTACAACCGCGAACCGGAGAAGTGCTCGGAGCTCGCCTGGTTCCCGCTGGACGACCTGCCCGACGACATGGTCGCGTACTGCCGTGCGGGGCTGGACGGTTACCGGGCGGGGGAGCACTTCCTGATCCACTGGCACGAGGACGGCGACAGCGTGGCGTACCAGCCGCACGGCATCCGCCGCGCGGTCCCGCTGCGGTCCGGCGGGTCCGCTACCGGCGGGGTGCACCACATCGAGCTGTGGGTCCCCGATCTGGCGGTGGCCGAGGCGGGGTGGGGCTGGCTCCTCGGTGAACTGGGCCATGTCCCGTACCAGAGGTGGGAGCACGGCCGCAGCTGGCGGCGCGGTGACACCTATCTGGTGATCGAGCAGTCACCGGCCCTGGCCCCGGAACCGCACGACCGGCTCCGCCCCGGCCTCAACCACCTGGCGTTCCACGTCCGGGACCGGGCCACGCTGGACGCGCTGGTGGCGCGGGCCCCGGAGCACGGCTGGCGGCTGCTGTTCGCGGACCGCCATCCGTACGCGGGCGGCGACGGACACTGCGCCGCCTATCTGGAGGACACGGCGGGGTACGAGGTGGAGCTCGTGGTGCGTTAGCGTCCGTCGCCGGACGGGCGCGACGGTGCCAGCAGCCCCGCGAGCCCGCCCGCGAGGGCGAGGCGTTCCAGCTCGTCCAGCGCCCGGCGGGCGGCATCCGCCGCGTCGGGATCGTGTGCGGCCAGTCCGCTCTCCTCGAACTCGTCCTCGTCCAGCCGCAGTACGGAGGAGCCGTCCGCGGACACCCACAGATCGAGATCCAGGTCCTCGACCAGCAGCTCCCCGTCGCCCAGCACCGCGGGCCGGGTGATGTCGCAGTACCAGCCCTTCAGCGTCCCCTCGCCGGTGCGGACCTCCTTCACCGCGAACCACCGGTCGCGCCAGTAGTGCTCGGTGAAGACGTCGCCCGGCTCGAACCGTACGAAGCCGAAGTCGCGCACACCCGGTGCGGCCCACGGTGCGGTCACCGTCACTTGGGCGCCGTCGTCGCCCACGAGCTCCGCCGGGTAACGGATCTTCGTCCGCCCCGCTTTGACCAGGACGACCTCAACCGATGTTGTGGACATGGCGCACCTCCGTGGCGCAGATCCGGTAGCCGAACCATGTGTTGATGGCCAGCATCGGGCCGTTGTCCGCGTCATTGCCGGTGTACGCGTCCGTGTAGCCGGCCGCGCGTGCGCGGTGCAGCGAGTCGGTCTTGGCGAGCTTCGCCAGACCCCGGTTGCGGTACGCCCTGCGGGTGCCGGTCATCCCCGACCAGTAGCGGGTCAGGCCGTCGGTGTTCGCCGCGCTGAAGGCCGCCACCTCGCCGTCCACCACAGCGACCGAGGTGAGCTCCCGGTCCAGACCGGGGTTGTTCCAGGTGTTCCGCAGCCAGTCCTCGTAGTCCGAGAGTTCGGCCGGGGTGTCGCTCGGCTCGTCCGCCGTGGTCTCCGCGTCCGCCTCGAACAGGGGCCGCGGGTCGTCCGCGAAGTCCGCGGCGGTCTGCAGCTCCACACCGGACGGAGGGTCCTGACGGGGCGGCAGCGTGCCCTGTGTGAGGTCGAGATGGAGGAAGTGCGCCGGACGGCTCGGCGTGTACCCGCGCTTCTCGGCGAAGACCCGGTTCGCCGGCTCGTCGAGCACCCAGGTGTAGACGGCGACAGCCCCCTCCCCGGCCAGATACTCCTCGGCGGTGCTCACCAGCAGCGAGCCTGCCCCGCGGCCCACCCGGTGGGGGTGCGTGTACGGATTGCAGAAACCCTGGCCGGGCTCCGGGCTGTCATGGACGATGCCGACCTGAGCGGTACCGATGATCTCCCCGTCCTCCTCGGCGACCAGCAGCCTGTACCGCCTGTCGGGATGGGCGTTGGCCTGTTCGAAGGCAACCTGCTCAGGGGTCGTCACCATGTACGGAAGTGCGGCGCGCCGCACCCGTACCCACGCCTCGGCGTCGGTGGGCACGAAGTCGCGAACGATCACAGTCATGCGGCGGACGTTACGGGGAGAACCGGCCCGGTCGCCTCCGATTTTCCGGTGGTGGGGGAGAATCGGGCCGTGACTTTGAAGATCGCTCTCGATCCCGACTCCGGCACCGCCCCGTACGAGCAACTGCGCACGCAGATCTCCGAACTGGCGCGCTCCGGCGCGCTGCCCGTCGGCTACAGACTCCCGACCGTACGCGGCTTCGCCGAGGAGCTCGGCCTCGCCGCGAACACGGTGGCCAAGGCGTACCGGACCCTGGAGGCGGACGGGGTGATCGAGACCCGCGGACGGAACGGCACGTTCGTCGCTGCCGCGGGGGACGCGGCGGAGCGGAAGGCCGCGGAGGCGGCGCGGGAGTACGCGGACCAGGTGAAGCGGCTCGGGTTGTCGCGTACGACGGCGGCGTCGCTGGCGCAGGATGCGGTGCGGGCGGCGTACGAGGAGTGACCGCGGCGGTCCGGTCCGGTGGCCGTTCGTGTCCTCAAGGACGCGAGAACCAAGCCCGTCCGGCGATCGAGGACGGGCTTACGGGCGGAACCCTCAGAGATACAGGCCCGCGTCCGCCCCCGCGTCCTGCTTCGGCACCGAGGCGGGACCGGTGCCGCGGCGCAGCGCGTACAGCTCGGCCAGCGTCGAGCCCTCCCGGCGGAGCCCTTCCTCCGTGCCCAGCCACGCCACCGCCTCCTGGCGCGTCAGTGGGCCCACCTCGATGCGGGCCAGGCAGCGGCCGGGCCTGACGACCGCCGGGTGGAGTCGCTCCAGGTCCTCATTGGTCGTCACGCCGACCAGCACATTGCGGCCCTGGCCCAGCAGCCCGTCGGTGAGGTTCAGCAGCCGGGACAGCGCCTGGCCCGCGGTGTGCTTGGCCTCGCCCCGGATCAGTTCGTCGCAGTCCTCCAGGAGCAGCAGCCGCCACCTGCCCTTCGCCGTGCCGTCGTCCTCGCCGATCGCGATGTCCATCAGGTAGCCGACATCGTTGAAGAGCCGCTCCGGGTCGAGTACGCAGTCGACCTGGCACCAGTCCCGCCAGGACCGTGCCAGCGTGCGCAGCGCGGACGTCTTGCCCGTGCCGGGCGGGCCGTGCAGCAGGAGCAGCCGGCCCGCGATGTCGTCCGGTGTCACCTTCATCAGCCGGTCCATGGCCTCGGCCACCGGCGCCGTGTAGTTGCTGCGCACCTCGTCCCATGTACCGGCGGCGATCTGCCGGGTGGTGCGGTGCGGGCCGCGGCGTGGCGAGACGTACCAGAAGCCCATCGTCACGTTCTCGGGCTGTGGTTCCGGTTCGTCCTGGGCGCCGTCCGTCGCCTGGCCGAGAATCTTCTGCGCCAGCTCGGCGGTGGTCGCGGTGACGGTGACGTCGGCGCCGCGGTTCCACCGCGAGATGAGCAGTGTCCAGCCCTCCCCCTCGGCGAGGGTCGCGCTGCGGTCTTCGTCGCGGGCGGCGCGCAGCACCTTGGCGGCAGGCGGCAGCAGCGTCGCCCCGGACTTCACCCGGTCGAGGGAGGAACTGTGGGAGTACGGCTGCTCGCCCGTCGCGAAGCGGCCGAGGAACAGCGCGTCGACGACATCGGCCGGGGAATCGCTGTCGTCGACGGTGAGCCGGATCGGAAGAGCGGACTCAGGGTTGGCAGACATGGCGCCCATGATCCGGCACAGGGGCACCCGGCGCACCCAGGTTTTGCCACCTTCTGCCACCCGTCCGACCGGCCCGCATCGGCCCCTCCTCAAGTCGGTGAATCCGCGTCGGACCTGGCGGGTCCGCCGCACGACCGGCGTACCCGTCGTCGAAGGTGATCGGTACCGGGCGCGGCAACAGGAGTGCCGGTGCGTCGGGCCCGGCCGCGCGCTGCGGGGGAGACGGCCGGAACAGGGGGACGTGTGTCCGTACCTCCCCGTCTCGATGTCGATGTTCCGCATGCGCGACTTTGTCGCCCGGTGCGTCGGATGCCGGACTGCCGGATGACGCACGCTCAGCGGGCCGTCAGGGAGCCCCCGTCGAACGGACTTGGCATGAACACTTCCAGCACCGCGCCCGTGCTGCTACTACGGAGTAGGGCAGAGATCCTGCCGGCCGGTCCAAGGGAGAATCCATGAAGATATCCAGACTTGTGGCGTTGTCGTCCTCACTTCTGCTCGGTGCCGTACTCGCCCTGACCGGGGCGGCCACCGCGAACGCCGCAACGTCGGTCGATTACGTCGCACTCGGCGACTCGTACTCCTCGGGGGTCGGCTCCGGCAGTTACGACAGCGCCAGCGGTGACTGCAAGCGCAGCACCAAGGCCTATCCCGCACTCTGGGCCGCCGCCAACTCGCCCGCGTCGTTCGCCTTCACGGCCTGTTCGGGCGCCCGTACCGGCGATGTGACGGCCGGGCAGCTCGGCCCGCTCTCCGCCTCGACCGACCTCGTCTCGATCTCCATCGGCGGCAACGACGCGGGCTTCGCCGATGTCATGACCACCTGTGTCCTCCAGTCGGAATCCACCTGCCTCAGCCGGATCGCCACCGCCCGCAGCTATGTCGACTCCACTCTGCCCGGCAAGCTCGACTCGGTGTACACGGCGATCAGGTCCAAGGCGCCGTCCGCCCACGTCGTCGTCCTCGGTTACCCCCGCTTCTACAAGATCGGCGGCAGCTGCCTCGCCGGCCTGAGCGAGACCGAACGCTCCGCCATCAACAGCGCCTCCGACTACCTCAACACGGCAACCGCCAAGCGTGCGGCCGACCACGGCTTCACCTTCAGCGATGTCGCATCCAGGTTCACCGGGCACGAGATCTGCTCCGGCAGCGCCTGGCTGCACAGCGTCAACTGGCTCAACATCGGGGAGTCCTACCACCCCACCGCCGCCGGACAGTCGGGCGGCTATCTGCCCGCCCTCAACTCGGCGGTCTGACGGGGCGGCGGAGGGATCGCGCGCCGCCCCGGTCAGTCGCCCGCCGGAGCGGAAGTCCCTTCCGCCGTGGCGGAGGCCCCGTCCGTCGGGGTCTCCGTCCGGCAGGTCACCGAGAACGCCACTCCGTTCGAGGTGACCGCCACCGGACTCCTCACCTCCAGGGTGATCGTTCCGTGGTACGTGGTGTCCTGCCGGTACGTCAGCTCCGTGTGCGACACGGGTTTCGACCGCCCGTCGCCGGCGCCGAAGGACAGCGACTGCCAGCCGGGATCCGAGCTCGTACCGTCCTTCAGCGCCCACCGGTACTCGACCTGCACCGGCGTACGTCCCACGGTGATCGTCGCCTCGACCGCCGGTGCCTCGGTGTGCGGGGGCGGGCAAGTGCCCTCGTAGCTGTCGCGTACGGGGGTGAGATACACCGTCACGGTCGGGGGCGACGGCTTGCTCGTACTGCTGTGGCCGGTGTTCCCGGCGCCGCTCGCGCCCGGTGATCCGTCGGTGTCGGGCGTCACCCCGGTGGCGGGCGCCGAGCGCGGGGCGCTGCTGGTCGGGCCCGGGCCGGGGGCGCCGGTGGACCCTCCCGCGTTCTTGTCGTCGCCCTTGTGGGCCAGTGTCCAGACGATCCCGCCGATGGCCAGCAGCAGGATCGCCAGCCCTACGGCGAGAACGGCGACCGCCCGACGCGACCGCTCCTCGGGGGCGTACGCGGACGTCGCAGACGAAGCGGGGGAGGGGAAGGAGGTCGCGGGAAACGGCGTCGCGGGCGTCGTCGTGCCGGCCGTCACCGTGACGCCGTGGGGATCCACCGCGCCCGCCCCCGCGGTCTGCGGCGTACCCCCGGCGGCGACGATCCGCAGCCGATGCTCGGCCTCCGCGGCCGAAAGCCGCTCGGCCGGGTCCTTGCGCAGCAGCGCCTCGACGACCGGGGCGAGCGGGCCGGCTCGCCGGGGCGGCGGAAGTTCCTCGTCGACCACCGCCCGGAGCGTGTTCAGCGGGGTGTCCTGACGGAACGGCGAATTGCCCTCGGTCGCGGCGTACAGAAGCACACCGAGTGACCACAGGTCCGATTCGGGCCCCGGCGTGCGCCCCAGTGCGCGCTCGGGTGCCAGGAACTCCGGCGAGCCGATCAGTTCACCCGTCATGGTGAGTGCGGACGTCCCCTCGACCATGGCGATGCCGAAGTCCGTCAGTACCACCCGCCCGTCGTTGGCGATCAGCACGTTGCCGGGTTTCACATCGCGGTGCAGCACCCCGGACCCATGGGCGCTGCGCAGCGCGGCCAGTACCTCCGCGCCGATGTGCGCCGCCCGCTGCGGGGGCATGGGGCCATCGGCGTCCAGTACGTCGGAGAGCGTGAGCCCGCGGATCAGCTCCATCACGATCCACGGGCGGGAGTCCTCGGTCGCCACGTCGTGGACGGTGACCACGTTGCGGTGGGAGACCCTCGCCGCCGCCCAGGCCTCCCGCTCCAGGCGCGCGTAGAGCCGCTGCACGTCGGAGGCGGGCAGCCCCGACGGGGCGCGGACCTCCTTCACGGCGACCTCGCGCCCCAGCACCTCGTCGCGTGCCCGCCACACGATCCCCATCCCGCCCTGGCCCAGGGGGCCCAGCAGGCGGTAGCGGCCCGCGATCAGTCGGTCCTCGCCCGGCACTTCGCTCACGGTGATCCCCCATCCGCAGGAGTGGCGGCAGCACGGCGGAAACCTCTCCACGCTAGCTCAGACCGGCCCGTTCCGACCCCCTTGCGCACCAATTCGCCGCTGCGGGCGAACCGCTCCCGTTCTGTCCAACTCGCCCTGGAATCGAGCGAATTATGAGTACGGTCGTCAACCTCCGTATGTGTGTACTCAATCCGACGCCCGGGATACACGCGTGTCATCGCGGGGGGATAGGGTTAACCTGCCCGGGCCGGGTGCCCTCGTACGGGTGGGGAGTGACATGGAACAGATAGCGATGCGCAGCAGGCCGCGTGTGCCTGCCATCACATGTGGGAGCAGTGCGACCAGTTCGCGCCTCGACCGCCATCTCGCAGTGCTCGGCGGCCCCGCCGTCCCGCAGCGCGAGACCGCGGAGGCGACGTTGCTGATGCTGGAGCTCACCTCGCGCGACGCCGCGCACAGCCGCCGGAGCAGGAGCGCGCGTGTCTCGCTCTTCGCCCCGCTGCGGCGACTGCGGCGCTCGCTCTTCGGCAGCCGCCGCTGACCCGACGGCCTGTCACCATCGATCCGGCCCCCGACCGATCGCCCGTCGCCGACTGAACCGGCCCACCGCTCGGGCCGCGCTCAGGCGATCACACCGTCCCGGCGCAGCTCCGCTGCCTGCTCGTCCGTCATCCCCGCGGCCCGCAGCAGCGCTTCGGTGTGCTCACCGAGCGCCGGTACGGCTCCCATCCGCGGCTCCGCCCCGCCCGGCAGCGTGATCGGCGGCAGCATGGCCCGCAGCGCCCCGACCGGTGATTCCACTTCCCGCCACCGGTCCCGCGCCGCCAGCTGCGGGTGCGCCGCCACGTCCGCCACGGTGTTCAGCCGGGCGCAGGCGATGCCCGCGGCGTCCAGCCCGGCCAGCGCCTTCCGCGTGGTCAGCGTGGCGAGCACCTCGGCGACCACCGCGTCGGTCCGCTCCCGGTGAGCGGTCCGTGCGGTGTTCGTCGCGAAGTCCGGATCGTCCGCCAACTCCGGCCGTCCCAGAACCTGTTCCGCGAGCCGGCGCCACTCCCGGTCGTTCTGCACGGAGAGCAGCAGGTGTTCCCCGTCCGCCGTCTCGAATGCGTCGTAGGGAGCGATGACGGGATGCGCGAGTCCCGTGCGCGCCGGGGTTTCGCCTCCATGCATCCGATGGTGCAGCGGATGCCCCATCCACTCGGTCAGCGCCTCCAGCATCGAGATCTCCACCGGCCCGCCGAGCCCGGTGGTCGCGCGCCGCAGCAGCGCCGCGAGCACCCCCGAGAAGGCGTACATCGCCGCCGCGATGTCGGCGGCGGGCACACCCGCCTTCACCGGCTGCCCGGGCGTGCCGGTGACGGAGACCAGACCTGCCTCGCACTGCACCAGCATGTCGTAGGCCCGCTTGTGTGCATACGGCCCGTCCCCGCCGTACCCCGAGATGTCGACGGCGACCAGCCGCGGGTGCGCGGCGCAGAGCGTCGTGGCGTCCAGACCCAGCCGGGCGGCCGCACCCTGGGCGAGGTTCTGTACGAACACATCGGCGTCGGCGACCAGTCGGCGCACCACGGCGAGGCCGCGCGGGTCCTTGAGGTCGATCGCGAGGGACTCCTTCCCGCGGTTGCACCAGACGAAGTGCGAGGCCAGACCGCGGGCAGCGGTGTCGTAACCGCGGGCGAAGTCACCGCCGTCCGGGCGCTCGATCTTGATGACCCGGGCACCGAGGTCGGCGAGCTGCCTGGTGGCGAACGGGGCGGCGACGGCCTGTTCGACGGCGACGATGGTGATGCCGTCCAGAGGGAGGGGGTGAGTGCTCATGGGAACCCTACCTATCGTGTACGTAACAACTTTGTCATCCCGAGATGTTGACGTCGAAAACTTCCGGGGCCAAGGTGCTGATCGTTTGGCACGTACACAGCACCTCACCTCCGGAGGCGTACATGTGTGACCTGCACGACCAGCACGAGCACGCGCACGAAGCAGCCATGGCAGCCGGTCCGGTCCTCAGCCGCAGACGGATCATGCAGTTGCTCGGTGCGGCAGGGGTGACCACCGCCGTGATGACGGCCGAGGCCGATCCCGCGATGGCCGCGGCCTCCGAGGCGGCCGAAGCCGCGACGGCCGACGGTTACGAGGCTCCCAAGGGGCTGGCGCAGGACAGCCCGGCCAAGCAGGCGGCCATCGGCTGGATCGAGACCAACAGCGGCCGGATCACCGGGCTCAACGCGGAGATCTGGGACCACGCCGAACTCAGCCTGCGCGAGTGGAACTCCTCGCTCGCCGAGGCCGGGTTCCTGGAGAAGGCGGGATTCGACGTCGAGTTCGGCACCGCGGGCTTCCCGACCGCGTTCACCGCCACGTACCGCTACGGCAGCGGCGGCCCGGTCCTCGGCTTCAGCGGGGAGTACGACGCGCTGCCCGGCCTCTCACAGAACAAGGGCGTCGGCCACCACGATCCGCGCGAGTACATCCACGACCCGTTCGCGCCCGGTTACGGCCCCGGACACGGTTGCGGGCACAGCGCGCTGGGAACGGCCGCCGCCGCGGCCGCGGCAGCCGTCGCCCAGGCCGCGGCGAAGCACCGGCTGCCCGTCACCGTGAAGTTCTTCGGCTCGACGGCGGAGGAGGCGCTGATCGGCAAGACGTACGCCGTCAGCCAGGGCGTGTACGACGGTCTGGACGCCTTCCTGGACTGGCACCCCTCCACCGCCAACGCCACCGGCTGGGGCTCCACCACCGCGATGACCGCGGTGACCTTCACCTTCCTCGGGGTCGCCGGCCACGGCGGAACCCCGCTCGGCAACAAGAGCGCGCTGGACGCCGCCGTGATGATGGCGACGATGTCGGAGTTCCTGCGCGAGGAGAACCTCGCCCCGTCGGGGCGACTCCACTGGGTGATCAACAACGGCGGTGACATCCCGAACGTCACCCCGGAGATCGCCGAGATCTCGTACTACGTCCGCGAAGGCAGTCCGGCCCGGGTACAGGTACTGCTCGACAAGGTGATCGCGGTCTCCGAGGCGGCGGCGAAGGCCAGCCAGACCACGGTCGGACACCGGATCACCTCGGCCTGCTGGAACCAGCTGCCGTCGAAGTCCTTCGCCGAGCTGCTGCACGAGAACATGACGCAGATCGGTCCGCCCGCATTCACCGACGAGGCGCACCGGCTGGCGAAGGAACTCCAGACGTCGCTGGGACTCCCCGCCACCGGCATGCACGACAAGGTCGGCGCGCTCACCCCGCCCAACCCGGTCTTCATGGGCGGCGGATCGACCGATGTCGCGGACATCAGCTGGAATGTGCCGACCGTGTCGATGGGCGCGGCGCTCGCCCCGATCGGCACCAAGATGCACACCTGGTCCACAGCCGCGTGTGCGGCAGCCGCGCCCGGTCAGGCGGCGGTGATCGCCGCAGCGAAGTATCTGGCCGCGACCGCGGTCGATCTGCTCACCCAGCCGGAGCGGCTGAAGGCGATCAAGGCCGAGTTCGCCGAACGCACCAAGGGGCTGGCGTGGAAGACGGCGCTGCCCGGTGGCTATGAGCCGCCGATGTACGAGCCTCCGGCCTGGTTCCTGAAGAAGACCGGGCAGAAGTGGCCGCCGAAGAACATCACCTGGCCGCCGAAGCGGGTCGTGTCGCAGGAGAAGTTCGCCTCGCTGGGGCCGGAACTGATACCGCAGAAGTAAAGGGGCAGAGGCAAAGGGCGTGGTGCCGGGGCATGTCCGTGGCATGACCCGGCACCACCGCACCGGGTGCCGGGTGCCGGGTGCCGGGTGCCTGGCGGCGGGAACGGTGCTCATGCCCGCCGGGGCCGGCGCCCGCAACGGTGACCCGGGCCGCGGGCGACGGTCCGACCGGGACCGAAATAATTCGGCACCGAAGTACTTCTAGACTGTGCGCATGTCCGAAAAGCGAGCAGCGCGCCTCAGTCCCGACGAACGAAGGGCTCAGCTGGTGGCCATCGGCCTGGACATGCTGGCCGATCGGTCACTGGACGAGCTCTCCACCGACGAGGTGGCGCGCCGTGCCGGGATCTCCCGGGGGCTGCTGTTCCACTACTTCGACTCCAAGCGCGACTTCTACCGTGCCGTGGTGCAGCAGGAGTGCGACTGCTTCGCCGCAGCCACGGAACCGGACCCCTCGCTGGAGCCCGTTCCCTGGCTGCGGTCGTTCATCGTCGGCTTCGCGGCGTACGTACTCGAGCACCGCAAGGTCTATCTGGCCCTGGTCCGCGGCGCCGCCGGGAGTCATCCCACGGTGGAGGACATCGTCGAGGGGACCCGGGACACGCTCGCCCGGCGGGTGGAGGAGGGGCAGCGGCGGCTCGGGATGCCGGAATCGCCGTGGCTCCCCATCGCCAGCCGGGCCTGGATGGCGTTCGCCGAGGAGGCCGTCACCAACTGGCCGCTCGACGACCCGGACGCGCCGGCGGAGCTCGCCGCCTTCCTGGAGTCGAGCTTCATCAGCCTGCTCAGCACGCTGGACCGGCCGGCCGCGCTGACGCATTGATTCCGCGGTGAGCCCGGTGGGCGTGCCACGCCGACGCGACGACCCCTCGAGTGTCCGGTGCATCCGCCGCGGCGGTGCGGTGGCGCCTCGGTGAGTCCGTGTCACTCGCCGCCGCGGGCATGGCGCCGGACGGCCAGCGGTACGAACACCATGAGGAGCGCCGCCGACCAGGCGAGCGTGCCCGCCACCGGGTGGGCTGTCGGCCAGGCGGCGTCCGCGGACGGCGCCGCATTGCCGAACAGGTCGCGGGTGGCGGCGGCCATGGCGCTGATCGGGTTCCACTCCGCGACCGTCCGGAGCAGGCCGGGCAGATTGTCGGTCGGGATGTAGGCGCTGGACAGCAGCGGAAGGATGAACGTGGCGCTGCCCAGCTGGCCCGCCGCCTCCTCGTTCCGGATGAGCAGCCCCAGCCAGCAGCCCAGCCAGGACGTGGCGAACCGGAAGAGCAGCAGCAGTCCGAACCCGCCGAGTGCCGCAGACGGGCCGCCCTCGATGCGCCAGCCCACCGCCAGCCCGACCAGGATCAGCGGCACCATGCCGATCGCCGTGGTCAGCAGATCGGCCGCGGTCTGCCCGAGCGGTACGGCGGTGCGGCTCATCGGCAGCGTACGGAACCTGTCCATCACCCCCCGGTGGCAGTCCTGTGCGGACTGGAACATCCCGGTCATGATGCCGTTCGCCGCCGTCGCCGCGAGCAGCCCGGGCACCAGGAACGCGCGGTACTCCTGCCCCGGCATGGCGAGTGCGCTGCCGAACACGTACCCGAAGAACAGCAGCATCGTGATCGGCATGGTCTGGGTCAGGATCAGCACCCCGGGGGCGGCCTTGATCCGCTGCAGGTGGCGGCCCAGCACGCCGCAGCCGTCGGCCAGCGGGGTGCTGGTGACCGTGCGGGCCGTGGTCGCTTCCCGTGCCTGCGTCATGCTGCCGTCTCCTTCACGGGCGGGGATGTGCGGCCGTCGTCGCGGCCGGTCAGGCGGAGGAAGACCTCGTCGAGCGTCGGCGGGCGCAGGCTCGCGTCGATCAGCGGCACTCCCGCCGCGTCCAGTTCGCGGACGATGCGGGGGAGGGTGAGTGTGGTGTCGGTGGCGACGGCGCCGACCGTGCGGCGCGCGTGGTCGAGCACGGGTTCGACACCGGTGAGCCGGTCCAGGACGCCGGCCGCGGGCACGAGGGCCGATTCATGGCCGACGACCACTTCCGCGTAGGAGCCGATCAGGGCCTTCAGTTCGGCGGGGGAGCCGCGGTGCGCGGCCCGGCCCCGGTCGATCAGCACGATGTCGTCGGCCAGCTGATCGGCCTCCTCCAGATACTGCGTGGTGAGCATGACGGTGGTGCCCCCGCCCGCCAGTTCGCGTACCGCCGCCCAGATCTGGTTGCGGCTGTGCGGGTCGAGTCCGGTGCTCGGCTCGTCGAGGAAGAGCACCTGCGGACGGGTCAGCAGGCCGGCGGCCAGGTCCAGGCGGCGCCGCATCCCGCCCGAGTAGGTGCGGGCCGGGCGGTCGGCTGCCTCGGTCAGCTCGAAGCGTTCGAGGAGTGCGTCGGCGTGGCGGCGCACGGCCTCGCCACGGAAGCCGAGCAGCCGGCCGAAGAGCCGCAGATTCTGCCGGCCGGAGAGCTCGTCGTCGACCGAGGCGCTCTGCCCGGTCACCCCGATCGCCGCGCGCACCGCGCTCGCCTCGCGCACCACGTCGTGCCCGGCGACCCGGGCGCTGCCGCCGTCCGGGGCGGTCAGTGTGGTGAGGATCCGCACGGCGGTGGTCTTGCCCGCGCCGTTCGGTCCCAGGACTCCGCAGACGGAGCCCTCGGCGACGGCGAGATCGAGACCGCTCAGTGCGTGGACGTCCCCGTAGCGTTTCGTCAGACCTTCACTAAGTACAGCGTACGTAGTCGTCATACTGCCCACCGTACCTCACTACGTACGGTGTACGTAACTAGGATGGTGAGCGAGGTGATGATCGATGGTGGGGCGACCCGCTGTACCCGAAGTGATCTGGGCACGCCCCGAGCGTGCGGGCCGTGGCCCGAAGCCCGCATTCAGCCGCGCCGACATCGCGGACGCAGCCGTCCGCATCGCCGATGCGGACGGCGTCGACGCGGTGTCCATGCGCAAGGTCGCGGCCGAGCTCGGCTGCGGCACGATGTCGCTGTACAACTACGTGCCGCGCAAGGAGGACCTGTACGAGCTGATGGTCGACCGGGTCAGCGCCGCTTACGAGCTGCCGGAACACCCTTCGGGGGACTGGCGTGCCGACCTCGTCGCACTCGCCCACCAGACCCGTGCGCTCATGCACCGCCACACGTGGGTGCCCCGGCTGATGTCACCCGTCTACGGCTTCTCGCCGAACGCGCTGCGGTTCCTGGAGTACGCGCTGAGCTGCCTGGACGGCCTGGACGCGCGGTTCGGCGAGAAGATGGAGCTCGTCGCCATGGTCAACGGCATGGTCACCACGTATGTGTCCAACGAGATCGCCACGGCGGAGCGGAGCCGGTCACTGCCCTGGTCCGAGGAGCAGGAGCAGGCCGTCCGCACCGGCTATCTGATCAGCCAGATCATGACTGGGAAGTACCCGCATATGGCGGCCGCGTTCGCCGAGGACTCCGGGCCGATCGATCTGGACGGGGTGTTCGACCGGGCGCTCGGCCGGGTCCTGGACTCGTTCGAACGGTCGGCTTCCTGACTGCCCGATGTGTCACACCAGGGCGAACTGCCCTTCCGGGCCCTCCTCGTGGTGGTCGAGCACGGAAGCCGGCCGCCTGGCCGTCGCCGCGACCGGCAGGACACCGGCCGCGCGCAGATCACCGGTGGTGAGCCGCGGGCCGTCGGCCGGCTCCTCCTGCCGGGGCCGGAGTTCGGCGAGCAGCGCCAGCACGGTGATCAGTTCCAGCAGTTCCGAGGTCCACTCCTGGGGCCAGCCCCGGGGCCGTATCGCCTCCAGACCGTCCGCCCCGTCCGCTGCGGCCCTTCGCTCGAACCACAGCTCCAGCATCCGGACCCCGCCCACCCGGAACTCCCAGGCTCCCGCCGGCACGGGCGAGATGCGTCCCGTCCCCAGCAGGAGCGTCTCGTCGGCGGGGTCGTACTCCAGCGTGCCGGGCGCGGCCGGTACCGCGGCCCGCACGTAGGGGCGCCGCCCGCCGGGCAGCCGCGGGCGCTCCCCGCCGCGCGCGCCGCGCAGCTGCAGCCGCAACAGCTCCCGGCCCAGCTCCACCCCCGCCCACCAGCGTGCGGTGTCGGCGGGCAGCGGTACGACGGTCCCGGCGGGGGAGTGACGGGCCGCCGTGACGATCCACGCCAGCACGGCCTCCGCGGTGACCGTGTCCCCGTGCCGGGCGCGCAGCAGGCCGAGCAGCCCGGGCGCCAGATTGGGTTCCCGTCCGCCGGGCCTTCGGTAGAGCGGCCGGATCCGGCCGGGGCGGCCCGCCGGCCAGTGGCCGTCGGGCAGCAGCGCCGTCACGGACAGGGCGGGACCGGTGTCCTGCGGTACGTACCCGTGCTCGACGGCGAAGAGCTGGTGCCCGTCGGCGACCCTCCACAGCTCCGGGCGGGCGGCGTCGATCAGTCGGTGGTCGGGGATCAGCCACTGCTCGTCGAACGGTCCGTGCAGGATCCGCACCGGCTCGGGGCACGGACCGGACTCCCGTGCGAACCGGGCGGTGGAGGTGGTCTGGCCGGGCAGCGCCGCGACCGGAGTCTGCGGGTCACGGGAGCGGGTGGGCCGGAAAAGCTGTTCGCGCTCGGCTCCCTCGGCGCTGACCAGACGTCCCCAACGGGCCCTGAGGGAACCGGCGTCCGGGGCCGTCACCCAGGGGCGCCCGGTGCGCAGGGGTCGTACGGACCATGGCATGAGATCGTCGAGCAGCGGGATGTCGTCGTCCCCGCCGGCTCCGGCGCCCGCCCGTGCTGCCACCGTGTCGTCCTCCCCGTCGCCACGTCCGCCGCCCCAGGCATCGTAACGGCGCGTCGTGTGCGGTCAGTGCGCTTCGACCGTCACCGAGAACGAGAACCTGTCCCCCCGGTACCGGATCTGTGCCACATCCACCACCCGGCCGCTCTCGTCGTACGTCACCCCTGTGTAGAAGAGGATCGGGCTGAGCAGCGGGACCTGGAGGAGCTCGGCGGTGGTCGGGTCGGCGAGCCGCGCCTCGACCGTGTCCGTGATCCGCGCGATCCGGACGCCGACGCGATCGCGCAACACCTTGGTCATCGGCCAGCGTTCGAGATCGGCGGCATCGAGCCGGGCCGCGACCTCGGGATGCACCGTGTTCTCCGCCCAGTTGGTGGGCTCGCCGGTGTCGCCGTCGCAGCGCAGCCGCCGGTAGCCGACCACGTCCGTGCAGCCCGGGAAGTACTCGGCGAGATCGCCGGGCAGGGCGAGCGGACCGTGGCCGAGGACGGTGGTGCGCTCGCCCGACTGCTGGGCGACGATCGCATCGATCGAGCCGAGCAGCCGGACCGGCGAGGCCCGGCGGGCCCCCGGCTCGATGAAGGTGCCGCGCCGCCGGTGCCTGCTGATCAGCCCCTCCGTCTCCAGCTCCTTGAGTGCCTGCCGCATCGTGAGGACGCTGACGCCGTAGTGTGCGGCGAGCTGCTCCTCGGTCGGCAGCCGCAGCGAGGCGTCCTGGGCGCGGCCGAGTATGGACGCGCGCAGGGACTGCGAGACCTGGTACCACAGCGGCAGTTTGCGGTTCAGGACCAGCGAGTCGGGGGCGAAGGCCGTCACCTGGGGCGTCTGGGGCAGTTGAGGCACCTGGGTCACCTGGACTCTCCGTACTGCGACACTGCGGACGCGACGAGCGGGGGCCGGAAGCGGTGGCTTCGCCTATGGCCGGAAGTTACGTTCGAGACCCTGCCACACGCCGTCGTACCCGCGCTGCAGGTGGTCGGCGGTAGCCGCCTGTCCGGTCGCCGTGACCGGCCAGCGGGTCTCGAACATGAAGGCAAGACCGTCGTCGATCTTCTGCGGCTTCAGCTCCGCCGCGCTCGCCCGGTCGAAGGTCTCCCGGTCCGGGCCGTGCGCCGACATCATGTTGTGGAGCGAGCCGCCGCCCGGCACGAAGCCACCCCTGCCGGCCGTCTTCGCGTCGTACGCCCCCTCGATCAGCCCCATGTACTCGCTCATTACGTTGCGGTGGAAGTACGGCGGCCGGAACGTGTCCTCGCCGACCAGCCAGCGCGGCGCGAAGACGACGAAGTCCACACCGGCGAGACCGGGGGTGTCGGACGGCGATGTCAGCACCGTGAAGATCGACGGGTCGGGGTGGTCGTAGCTGATGGAGCCGATGACGTTGAAGCGGTGCAGGTCGTAGACGTACGGGGTGTGGTTGCCGTGCCAGGCGACGACGTCGAGCGGCGAGTGGTCGTACGTCGCGGACCACAGGTTGCCGCAGAACTTGTTGATCACCTGGACCGGGCGGTCCGTGTCCTCGTACGCGGCGACGGGAGCGAGGAAGTCCCGGGCGTTGGCAAGACCGTTGGCGCCGATCGGGCCGAGGTCGGGGAGGGTGAACGGCTGTCCGTAGTTCTCGCAGACATAGCCGCGGGCGGAGTCGTCGAGGAGGTCCACCCGGAAGCGGACACCGCGGGGGATCAGTGCGATGTGGCCGGGTTCGGCGCGCAGCAGGCCCAGTTCGGTACGGAGCAGCAGGCCGCCCCGCTCGGGGACGATCAGCAGTTCGCCGTCGGAGTCGCTGAACACCCGGTCGGTCATGGCTGTGTTGGCGTGGTAGAGGTGCACGGCCATGCCGGTGCGCTGGGTGGCGTCGCCGTTGCCGCCGAGGGTCCACAGCCCTGCCAGGAAGTCCGTGCCGGGCGCGGGGTCGGGGAGCGGGTCCCAGCGCAGCCGGTTCGGATCGGGGACGGACTCGGTGAAGGGGGCGGTGCGCACCGCGCCGTTGTCGATCCGGACGAACGGCGGGTGGGCGGCCGAGGGACGGATCCGGTAGAGCCAGGAACGGCGGTTGTGGGCGCGCGGTTCGGTGAAGGCCGAGCCGCTCAGTTGCTCGGCGTAGAGGCCGAGGGGTGCTCGCTGCGGCGAGTTGCGGCCCTGCGGCAGCGCCCCCGCGACCGCCTCGGAGCTGTGCTCATTGCCGAAACCGGGGGAGTGCGCAAGCGCTTCCGCCGTCTTCCTCGCCTGCTCGATGCCGCTGATGCCGCCCATGCCGCGCTCCCGGTGCCGAAGAATTCCTATGGGACACCGTAGGAATCAGATCGGGGCACGTCAACGGGGCAGGGCGGTGGCGCGTCGCGGATCCGGTGCGGGGTCGTGACGGAATTCTTCTGATCCGTCGTGCAGGAGGGGGTCTCAAAAGTTGAACAATGCTCTACTCTCCCGCACATGTCGTGGACACGAAGACTTCTGGTGGTCCTGGCGGCACTGGCCGCCGCACTCCTCGCGGCCCCGGCCGCCCAGGCGCACGAGGAACGGCCGGTCACCCTGCCCGACGGATCCGGCAGTGTCCCGGTCCACCGCGCCGGAGAACCCGATCTGCTGGTCTGCAAGAGCGACCGCGCCGACTTCGAACGCCGGATATCCGGCTTCCCGGCGAAGCTCCGGGCACGCAACCTCGAACTCTTCGACCGGTGCCTGAAGTCCGGCTACCGCCATCTGCAACAGGCCGTCGACAAGGTCGGCAGACCCGGCATGAACATCGCGATCCTGCCCGGCCTGTACGAGGAGGAGCCCTCGCTGCCCGGGCCGACGGGGGAGTGCGCGAGGCTCAAGGCGCCCGACTCGCAGCTCGGCTACCAGATCCTGTCGTACGCGCAGCAGAAGCAGTGTCCGCACAACCAGAACCTGGTGGCGATCCTCGGCAAGAAGCAGCTCCAGATCGAGGGGACCGGGGCGGAGCGCACCGACGTCGTCATCGACGCCAAGTACCGGAAACTCAACGCGATCCGCTCGGACGGCTCCGACGGCATCTACTTCAAGAACTTCACCGCCCAGCGCACGACGTTCAACTCGCTGTACGTGCTGGCCCAGGACGGCTTCGTCATCGATGACGTCCTCACCCGGTGGAACGACGAGTACGGCTTCCTCACCTTCGCCAGTGACCACGGGCTGTACAAGAACTGCGAGTCGTACGGCAACGGCGACTCGGGCATCTACCCCGGCAGCGCGTCGGACATCAATGACGGATACGGCTACGACGTGCCGCGCTACTCGATCGAGATCACCGGCTGCCGCAGCCACCACAACATGGTCGGCTACTCCGGCACGGCGGGCGACTCCGTCTACGTCCACGACAACGAGTTCGACCACAACATGGGCGGCGCCTCGATGGACAGCGCCTTCCCCGGCCACCCCGGACTCCCGCAGAACCACGCACGTTTCGAACGCAACCTGATCCACGACAACAACGCCGACTACTACCCGTACGTCGCCGACGGAACCTGCGCCAAGCCGCCCGTCGAGCGCGGCTACGAGGACGGCGTCGTCTGCCCGCAGATCTCCATGCCGCCGGGCACCGGCATCATCACCGCGGGCGGCAACTGGAACATCTACGAGAACAACTGGATCTACGGACAGCGGCGCGCCGCCTTCTTCCTGAGCGCCGTCCCCGCCTTCATCCGCGGCGAGAGCGCCCTCGCGAAGCAGGCCGACACCTCGCACCACAACCGGTACGCGAACAATCACCTCGGCACGGACAAGGCGGGCCGCTCCCGGCCCAACCGCACCGATGTGTGGTGGGACGGCCAGGGCGACAGCAACTGCTGGCAGTCGGACACCGGACCGTCCACGCCGCGCTCGCTGCCCGCGTGCGGGGCCGCGCGCGGCGCGGTCTCCGTCCGCACCGACCGGCTGGTGGGCGAACCGGTCAAACTCGCCCAATTGCTGGTCTGTGCCGACTACAACGTGCAGGCGCGGCGGCTGCCGGCCGGCTGCGACTGGTACGGCGCACGCGGCATCGAGCGCATCGAGGTGCAGATCGCACTGGGTGTCGCCCTGGTGCTGACGCTGGTCGGCGGGGTGCTCTGGTGGCGCCGTCTGCGGCACAGCCGGCTCGCCACAGCGGCCACCCTGCTCGGCGTGATCGGCCTCGGGCTGGATGTGGCCGGTGCGACGACGGGCCTCGCGTCCTCCCATCTGCCTGCGGCGGCGCTGCTGCTGACCGGGGCGTGGTGGACCGGAATCGGGCTCGTCCTGCGCGGCGAGCGGCCCGGACTGGGCTGGACCACGGTGGTGCTGGGCGTCCTGACCCTGCTCGACGCCTTCGACAAGGCCGTCCTGATGATCCCGTGGATCCCGGTCGGCCCGGCCTGGATACGCGGTCTCCTCGGCGCCATCTGGGTGGTGTGGGCGGTGGCGGCCTCGGCGCGGCACGGGGAACGAGCGGTGCGGAGGAAGGCGGACCCGGGGCCGGACGCGGACACGAACCCCGATGCGGGGGACACGCCGGGCGACGACCGTGCGGGGGCCGGTGCCGGTGCGGGAGCGGGAAGGAATGCGGGCCACGGCGCGGGTTCCGGACGCGGGGCCGATTCCGGGCCGGGCACGGATTCCGGGTCCCACCGGGGCTCCGGACGGGACGGGGACCGGTCATGAGGCGATCTTTCCGCCCGCTGCGACTCGACAGGCTCACGTCGCTCACATCGCGCACGGCGTTCCCCCGGTTCGCCGTCGCCCTTCTCGCCGCGGGCGTCCTCGTGTCCGGTGCGAGTGCCTGCGGTGGGCGGCCCACCACCCACCACAGGCCCGGCACCAGTCATGAACAGGCTGGCGGCAGCGTCGGCCGGCTCCTCACCGCGGACGACGGATCCGGGCACCGGCTGCGCCAGGTCGAGGCCACGGGCGCCCCCGCGGTGACCGTCGCCGTACGGCCGGACTCCGAGGACGGGTGGAACGTCCATCTCACCGTACGGAACTTCAGATTCAGCCCGGACAGTGTCGGCGGCGCGGCGCTCCTCGGGCGCGGCCACGCCCGGCTCTTCCTCGACGGCCACCCCCTGGCCCGGCTCTACGGCCCCTGGTACCACCTTCCCGACGCCCTCGTCCGCGAGGCGGGTGGCGGCCGCACCCTCACGGCCCGGCTGTACGCCGACGATCACACCGCCTGGGCCGTGCACTCCACACCGATCCAGGGCACCACGCCTCTCACCACCACTCCTTCCGCCGGCACCCCCGCCGCTCCCCGCCCCGACCGGACTCTGGAGATCGCCATCTCTCACGGCAAGGTCAGCCCCGCCCCCGGCCGCACCGAGCTCAGGAAGGGGCAGCGCATCGAGCTGCGTGTCCGCACCGACCGTGCCGACACCCTCCATGTCCACGGCTACGACAAGGAGGCGCGCCTGGCCGCCGGGCGGACCACCACCCTCACCCTCACCGCCGACCGCACCGGGCTCTTCGAGGTCGAGACCCATGAGTCCGATCTGCTCCTGACCCAACTCGTCGTACGGTGAGCGTCCTCGCCCACGGCATCGGCTCCCGGCACGACCTGCCGCTGTCCCCCTTCTACGCGTTCGCCGGCGCCTTCGCCGCGCTCTTCGTCTCCTTCCTCGGGCTCGGCCTGCTCTGGCCCGCCTCCCGATTCCGGGGCGACCGGGCGGGCCGCCCGCTTCCGGTCCCTCTCCAACGCCTCGCCGACGCCCGCCCCACCCGTGTCGCCGGGCGCGCCGTCGGCCTGGCCGCCACCCTGTTCGTCCTCCTCCATCTCCTCCTCGGCCCGGACGGTCCGGAGCGCAACCCGGCCGCGGGCTCCGTCTACGTGCTCCTCTGGGTCGGGCTCGTCCCCGCCTCGCTCCTCCTCGGTCCCGTCTGGCGACTCCTCAATCCCCTGCGCACGCTCCACCTCCTCGTCTGCCGCGCACTGGCCCGCGACCCGGCTGCGGGCCGCCCCCTTCCCGTACGCCTCGGTCTGTGGCCCGCCGCGGCCGGACTCCTCGCCTTCACCTGGCTCGAACTCGTCGCCCCGGACCCCGCGTCGTCCACCGCACTCCTTCTCTTCCTCGTGCCGTACGGCGCTGTCCACCTCGCGGGCGCCGCCCGCCACGGCGCCCGCTGGTTCGACCACGCCGACGCCTTCGAGGTCTACTCCGGCCTGCTCGCCCGGCTCTCCCCCCTCGGCCGCAGGCCCGCCGACCGCCGCCTCGTCCTGCGCTCCCCGTTCAACGGACTCGACGCCACCCCGCAGACCCCCGGTCTCGTCGCCACCGTCTGCGTCATGCTCGGCTCCACCGCCTACGACGGCTTCTCCGGCGCCCCCTCCTGGATCACCGCCGTCCAGACCTCACCCCTGGGCCGCACCACCGCGGCCACGCTCGGGCTGCTCGCCGCCGTCGCCCTCGTCGCCACCCTCTATGCCCTCTGCGCCGGTGCCACCCGGCTGATCTCCGGTCGGCTCCGCCACCCCCTCACCGTCTTCGCGCACTCGCTCGTCCCGATCGCCCTCGGCTATCTCGTCGCCCACTACTTCACGCTCTTCGTGACCGAAGGGCCGCACACGGTCATGGTGGCGCTCGGTGCTGACTCTCCCGTCCCGCCCGATCCGCCCCTGGCCCCCGGCGGCATCGCCACGCTCCAGGTCGCCGCGATCGTCGTCGGGCACGTCCTCGGAGTCGTCGCCGCCCACGACCGGTCCGTGCGCCTCTTCCCGCCCGCCCGTGCCGTCGCGGGGCAACTTCCCCTGCTGGCACTGATGATCGCGTACACCGTCGGAGGGCTGACCCTGCTTCTCGCCTGACCGCAGGTCCGCACCCGCCCGTCCCGCAGAGGAGAGTCACGGCATCATGGAGCCCGTGCCCCATGCGAATACGAACCTCCGCCGCGCACCCGTGCAGCAGCGCAGCGCCGAGCGCCTCGCCCGGATACTCGACGCCTGCGCCGAACTCCTCGACGAGACCGGTTACGAGCAGCTGTCCACCCGGGCCGTCGCCGCCCGCGCGGAAGTCCCGATCGGCTCCGTCTACCGGTTCTTCTCCAACAAGCGCGCCCTCGCCGACGCCCTGGCCCGGCGCAATCTGGACAGTTACGCGGACCGCATCACCGGTCGCCTCACCGCGATCCCGTCCGCCGACTGGCGCGGCGCCATCGACGCAGTGCTCGACGAATACCTGGCGATGAAGCGCTCCGTCCCCGGTTTCGCCCTCGTCGACTTCGGCGCCCCGGCCCCTGTGCACGACCCGGCCTCCGACGCCAATCACCGCGTCGCGGAGCGCCTCGCCGAGCTGCTCTCCGGCCATCTGGGGCGCAGTGCCGACGAGGATCTGCTCCGGACGATCCTGGTCTGCGTCGAAGCCGCCGACGCACTCCTCCAACTCGCCTTCCGCACCGATCCGTCGGGCGATCCGGCGATCGTCGCGGAGACCCGCGTCCTGATCCAGGCGTATCTGGCCCAGGTCCTGGACTGAACCCGCAACGCACCGCACCTCGTCGCGCCGGACGGCGCCGGTCCGCGCCGCAGGGGTCCGGACCGCATCTCACCGCATCTCGCGAGAATCCGACGGGACCCCCCACCCGCCAATGTCGACCCGACAACACCTCCCCACCATGCGTACCGGTCGGTATGCTCGGCGATGCTTGCCCACGTTCGCGCGCCACCGCAGTCGCCGCCCCGGGGAGGGCCCATGCCGCACGAGTCCCGTACCACCCGTACCGCCCTGCGCATCTGCCCCCTCTGCGAAGCCACCTGTGGACTGACCCTCACCATCGAGGGGACACGGGTCACCGGAGCCCGCGGCGACCGGGACGACGTGTTCAGCCGGGGCTTCATCTGCCCCAAGGGGGCGTCCTTCGGTGGCCTCGACGCCGATCCCGACCGGTTGCGCACCCCCCTCGTCCGCAAGGACGGCGTGCTGCGGGAGGCGAGTTGGGGTGAGGCGTTCGGCGCGATCGCCGCCGCACTGCCCCCGCTCACCGAGCGGCACGGGCAACAGGCCGTCGGCGTCGTCCTCGGCAACCCCAATGTGCACACCATGGCCGGCGCGCTCTACCCGCCCGCCCTGCTCTCCGCGCTCCGCACCCGGGCCCTCTTCACCGCGAGCACCCTCGACCAGATGCCCAAGCACGTCTCCAGCGGACTGCTTTTCGGCGACCCGAACGCCATCCCGGTGCCCGACCTCGACCGCACCGACCATCTGCTGCTCCTCGGTGCCAACCCGCTCGAATCCAACGGCAGCCTCTGCACCGCCCCCGACTTCCCGGGCAAGCTCAAGGCGCTCCGCAAACGCGGCGCCACCCTCACCGTCGTCGACCCGCGCCGCACCCGCACCGCCCGCCTCGCCGACCGGCATGTCGCCATCCGCCCCGGCGCCGACGCACTCCTCCTGGCCGCGCTCACCCATGTCCTCTTCGAGGAGAAGCTCACCGACCCCGGCACGCTCGCCGGCCATCTCGAGGGGCTCGACGAAGTATCCGAAGCCGTCAGGGAGTTCACGCCGGAGGCGGTCGCCGAGGCGTGCGACGTGGACGCGGTGACCATCCGTACGATCGCCCGGGAACTGGCCGCCGCCCCCACCGCCGCCGTCTACGGGCGCATCGGCAGCTGCACCGTCGAGCACGGCACCCTCGCCAGCTGGCTCGTCGACGTCCTCAACATCCTCACCGGCAACCTCGACCGCCCCGGCGGTGCCCTCTTCCCGCTCTCGGCCACCGCCCGTGCCCCGCGCCCCGCCGCCCCCGGCAAGGGCTTCACGCTCGGACGCTGGGCGAGCCGGGTCTCCGGACACCCCGAGGCCAAGGGCGAACTGCCCATCGCCGCCCTCGCCGAGGAGATCGAGACCCCGGGGGAGGGCCGGATCCGCGCCCTGATCGTCCTCGCCGCCAACCCCGTGCTCTCCGCCCCCGACGGCGACCGTCTGGACCGCGCCCTGAGCGGGCTCGACTTCATGATCAGCGTCGACCCGTACCTCAACGAGACCTCGCGCCACGCACATGTGGTGCTGCCCCCGCCCCCGCCCTCGCAGAGCGCCCACTTCGACTTCGCGTTCAACACCCTCGCCGTACGCAACCAGGTCCGCTACACCCGCCCCGCCGTCCCGCTCGCCGACGGTCTGCTCGGTGAGAGCGAGATCCTCGCCCGGCTCGTCCTCGCCGTCTCCGGGATGCACGGAGCCGACCCGTCCGCCGTGGATGCCATGATCATCGACCGGGTGCTGGCCAGGACCGTCGGCGACCCGCACTCGCCCGTCCACGGGCGCACCCCCGCCGAGCTCGCCGCCGCGCTCACCGGACGCACCGGACCGGAGCGGCGCCTCGATCTGATGCTCCGCCTCGGCCCCTACGGCGAAGGCTTCGGCGCCGACCCCGAGGGCCTCACCCTGGACCGGCTGCTCACCCACCCGCACGGCATCGACCTCGGCCCGCTCCGACCCCGCGTCCCGGAGGTCCTGGCCACCCGCAGCGGACGCATCGAACTCCTTCCCGCGCCGATCGCCGCCGATCTGCCCAGGCTCCGCAGCGCCCTGGCGACGAAACGCGGGGCCGACTCGCTCGTCCTCGTCGGCCGCCGCCATCTGCGCTCCAACAACAGCTGGATGCACAACGTCGCCGCGCTGCGCGGCGGCTCGAACGTCTGCACCCTGCAGATGCACCCCGAGGACGCGGCCCGGCTCGGACTGGCGGACGGCGCCTCCGCCACGGTCACGGCGGACGGTGGTGCGCTGACCGCGCCCGTGGAGATCACGGAGAGCGTGCGGACCGGAGTGGTGAGCCTCCCGCACGGCTGGGGGCACGACCGCCCCGGCACCCGGATGTCCGTCGCGGCAACCGCCCCCGGCGTCAACGTCAATCAGCTTCTCGACGGCACCCTGCTCGACCGGCTGTCCGGCACCGCCGTGCTCAACGGCATCCCCGTCTCGGTGGCACCAAGCCATTGACCTGGGGTTTTGCTCGTATTGCTCGCATGTCAACGTCTTGTTAAGGCTGCGAGTCGCGCCCTAACGTCATCCGCACCGCCGACTCCGGTGGGAGTTCAAGGGTGAACGATAGGTATCCCACATGCTGACAATCCTCGGCTTTGCCATGATTGCGACCTTCCTGGTCCTGATCATGATGAAGAAGATGTCGCCGATCGCGGCGCTCGTCCTGATCCCCGCACTTTTCTGTGTCGCCGTCGGACAGGGCGCCAAGCTCGGTGACTATGTGATCGACGGCGTGGGCAACCTCGCGCCGACCGCCGCGATGCTGATGTTCGCCATCGTCTACTTCGGTGTGATGATCGACGTCGGCCTCTTCGACCCGATCGTCCGCGGCATTCTCCGCTTCTGCAAGGCCGACCCGATGCGGATCGTCGTCGGTACGGCGCTGCTCGCCGCGATCGTCTCGCTGGACGGCGACGGCTCCACCACCTTCATGATCACCGTCTCGGCGCTGTATCCGCTCTACAAGCGCCTCAAGATGAGCCTGGTGGTGATGACCGGTGTCGCCGCCACGGCCAACGGCGTCATGAACACCCTGCCCTGGGGCGGCCCCACCGCCCGCGCCGCCACCGCCCTGAAGCTGGACGCGGGCGACATCTTCGTCCCGATGATTCCGGCCCTCGGCGTCGGACTGCTCGCGGTCATCCTCCTGGCCGTCGTCCTCGGCCGGCGCGAGCGCAAGCGGCTGGGCACCCTCACCCTCGACGAGGCCATCGTCCAGGAGCCCGAGACGGTTCTCGTCGGTGCAGGCACCGGCGCCGGTGCGGGCGGCGGCAGCGACCGTACCCGCAAGAACTCCGGCGGAGCCGGTACGGGCACGGACGCGGAGCACACGGCGGCAGTGGCGCACGACGGCGACGTGGACGACGAGGGCTTCAAGGGCCTCGACCCGAACCGCGCCACCCTGCGGCCCAAGCTCTACTGGTTCAACGCCGGTCTCACCGTCGCCCTCCTCACCGCGATGATCATGGAACTGATGCCGATCCCGGTGCTCTTCCTGCTCGGCGCGGCCCTCGCCCTCACCGTCAACTTCCCCCACATGCCCGACCAGCGGGCCCGCATCGCGGCCCACGCCGACAACGTCCTCAACGTCTCCGGCATGGTCTTCGCCGCCGCCGTCTTCACCGGTGTGCTCTCCGGCACCGGCATGGTCAAGCACATGGCGGACTGGCTCGTCGGCGCGATCCCGGACGGCATGGGCCCGCACATGGCGATCGTCACCGGCATCCTGAGCATCCCGCTCACGTACTTCATGTCCAACGACGGCTTCTACTTCGGCGTCCTCCCCGTGCTCGCCGAAGCCGGCGCCGCCCACGGCGTCTCCCCGCTGGAGATCGCCCGCGCCTCCCTGATCGGTCAGCCGCTCCACATGTCGTCCCCGCTGGTCCCCGCCGTCTACGTCCTCGTCGGCATGGCGAAGGTCGAGTTCGGCGACCACACCAGGTTCACCGTCAAGTGGGCCGCGCTCACCTCACTGGTGGTGCTCTGCGCCGGTCTCCTCTTCGGGATCATCTGACCCATGGACCATACGGAAGGGCCCGGCAGGAGCTGGCTGCTGCGCCTCGTCATCGCCTTCGGCTTCGCGCAGGGGGCGGTGTCGATGGCGCGGCCCGCCGTCTCCTACCGGGCTCTTTCGCTCGGTGCGGACGAACGCGCCATCGGCGTGATCACCGGGGTGTACGCGCTCCTCCCGCTCTTCGCCGCCGTCCCGCTGGGGCGACGGACGGACCACGGCCGGTGCGCACCCCTGTTGCCCCTGGGCGTCGTCCTGATCGCCGGCGGCTGCGCCCTCAGCGGTACGGCGGGCTCCCTCCCGGCGATGGCGGCCTGGAGCGGCGTCATGGGACTCGGCCATCTCTGCTTCGTGATCGGCGCCCAGTCGATCGTCGCGCGTCAGTCCGCGCCCGCCGAACAGGACCGCAATTTCGGCCACTTCACCATCGGCGCCTCCCTCGGTCAGCTCATCGGGCCGATCGCCGCCGGGTACGTGATCTCCGAGCGTGACGGCCTCCTGGGCCGTACGAGCGCACTCGCGCTGGTCGTCTCCGCGGCCGTCGCCACCGCGTCGTTCGTCTCGCTCTGGCGCATCGAACACCGCACCGCCCCGGGCGTCCGAGCCCAGGCGCCCGCCGCGAAGGTACCGGTCGGCCGCATCCTGCGCACCCGGGGCGTCCCGGCGGGCATCTTCATCAGCCTCGCCGTGCTCTCCGCCACGGACATCCTCACCGCGTATCTGCCGGTCATCGGCGAGCACCGCGCCATCGCCCCGGCCACCATCGGTCTGCTGCTCAGCCTGCGCGCCGCCGCCACCATCGCCTGCCGCCTGGTCATGACGCCGATGCTTCGCGTCCTCGGCCGCACGGCACTGCTCACCACGACCTGCCTGCTGGCCGGACTGCTCTGCGCGGGCATTGCCCTGCCGGTCCCCGTCTGGGCGTTGGCCACGATGCTCGCCGTGCTCGGCTTCTGCCTGGGAGTCGGCCAGCCGCTGTCGATGACCACCGTCGTCCGGGCCGCCCCGCCGGAGGCCCGCTCCACCGCCCTCGCCCTCAGGCTGACCGGCAACCGCCTCGGCCAGGTCGCCGCCCCCGCGTCCGCCGGTCTGATCGCCGGGGTGGCGGGCACCGCCGCGCCGTTCGTGATGCTGGGCGTGCTCCTGCTGGTGGCGGCGGGACTGGGGGTACGGGGCGGGCGCGCCCCCGGGCCCGCCGCCGACACGGCCCCTGCCCGGCCTGAACAGCCCTCGGTGAACCGGAACCTCACCTGACACTTCCGGCTCGCAGGCCCTCTTGCGCCTCACCTCCGCGCGAGTCATTCCCACCACCCGGGGCAGTGGGCCGATTCCAGCCCACTGCGGCGCTCGCGGACGCCGGATCTGCCCCCTGCCGAAGGAGATCCAGGGGCTCGACGTCTGAGCCGTACCGCTCCAGGGCCTTGCCATCGGGAAGGCCCTGGAGCGGTACGTTGACCTCAAGCCGGGTCGAGGTCGTACGTTCCTTCCATGAGCATGGAAGCCACCGCGTGGACGCAGCTCCACAACGTCATGAACGCGCAGCAGGACCGACGCCCCTTCGACCGAGCCACTCTGCGGCGCATCGCCGCGTTCGCCCGACCGCACCGGCGGCGGGTCGCCCTGTTCCTGCTGCTGAGTGTCGCCACGGCACTGCTCGCGGTCGCCACCCCCGTCCTCGCCGGCCGCGTCGTGAACGCGATCGTGACCGGCAAGGAGGAGGGGACCGTCACGCGGCTGGCCGTGCTCATCGCCGTGATCGCCGTCGCGGAGGCGGGACTCGGGCTGGTCGGCCGCTGGCTCTCGGCCACCCTCGGCGAAGGGCTGATCCTCGACCTGCGCACCGCGGTCTTCGACCACGTCCAGCGCATGCCGATCGCGTTCTTCACCCGCACCCGCACCGGCGCGCTCGTCAGCCGTCTCAACAACGACGTCATCGGCGCCCAGCGCGCCTTCAGCAACACCCTGTCCGGCGTCGTCAGCAATGTCGTCACGCTGCTGCTCACCCTCGGGGTCATGCTCAGCATTTCCTGGCAGATCACCGCACTCGCGCTGGTGCTGCTGCCCGTGTTCGTGCTGCCCGCACGCCGGATGGGCACACGGATGGCGAGACTCCAGCGCGAAGCCGCCGCCCACAATGCGGCGATGGGCACCCGGATGACCGAGCGCTTCTCCGCACCCGGCGCCACGCTCATCAAGCTCTTCGGGCGGCCCGCCGACGAGTCCGCCGAATTCGCCGCCAGGGCGGGCAGGGTGCGCGACATCGGTGTCCGTACGGCCATGGCCCAGTCCGCGTTCATCACGGCACTCACCCTCGTATCGGCGCTGGCACTCGCCCTGGTCTACGGGCTCGGCGGGTTCTACGCGCTGCGCGGGCAGCTGGACGCGGGCGCCGTCGTCGCCCTGGCCCTGCTGCTGACCCGGCTGTACGCGCCGCTCACCGCACTCGCCGGGGCGCGCGTCGAGGTGATGAGCGCGCTCGTCAGTTTCGAGCGGGTCTTCGAGGTCCTCGACCTCAAGCCGCTGATCGGGGAGAAGCCCGATGCGCGGACGGTCCCGGAGGGCCCGGTGTCCGTGGAGTTCGACGCCGTGCGCTTCGGCTACCCCTCCGCCGACAAGGTCTCCCTCGCCTCGCTGGAGGACGTCGCCACCCTGGACACCCGCGGCGGCGACGAGGTGCTGCGCGGGGTCTCGTTCCGCGCCGAACCGGGCCAGACGGTGGCCCTCGTCGGATCGTCCGGCGCGGGCAAGTCGACCATCGCACAGCTGCTGCCCCGGCTGTACGACACGGACGAGGGCGCCGTACGCATCGGTGGCATCGACGTACGCGACCTGTCGGCCGACACCCTGCGTGACACACTCGGCATGGTCACCCAGGACGGCCACCTCTTCCACGAGTCGGTCCGCGCCAACCTTCTCCTCGCCCGCCCCGAAGCCACCGAGGAGGACCTCTGGGACGCCCTGCGCCGCTCGCGACTGGACGGACTGGTCGCCTCGCTGCCCGACGGACTGGACACCGTCGTCGGTGAACGCGGCTACCGGCTCTCCGGCGGCGAGCGCCAACGGCTGACCATCGCCCGGCTGCTGCTGGCCCGCCAGCGCGTCGTCATCCTCGACGAGGCCACCGCCCACCTGGACAACACATCCGAAGCGGCCGTCCAGGAAGCCCTCGTGGAGGCGCTCGAAGGACGCACCGCGGTGGTGATCGCCCACCGGCTCTCCACCGTACGGGCGGCGGACCTCATCCTCGTCGTGGAGAGCGGCCGGATCGTGGAACGCGGCACCCACCAGGAGCTGCTGGCGGCCGGCGGCCGGTACGAGGAGCTGTACCGCACCCAGTTCGAGCGCCCCGGCGCCGAGCCCGCCGGTCTGGGCTGACCACCGCTGAGTCAGCCGGTCGTCCAGTCCGTCCCACGGGCCTGCTCCACCGCGAACGTCCCTGCCGGGTAGGGGAGTTCGGCTGCCAGTGCCGCTGCCCGGTCGAACTCCTCGCGCGCCTCCCGTTCGCGGCCCAGCGCCGCGAGCGCCGCCGCATGTACCGTACGCGCCTCGGTCAACGACAGCCGCTCGCCGACCTCCTCGGCGCGTACGGTCTCCGCGGCCGCCAGCCGCACCGCCCGCTCCGGCTGTCCCGCCAGCAGCTCCGCCCAGGACAGCAGCGCGGCCGAGCCGGGGCCGCTCCCGCCGGTCAGCAGAGCGAGGGCCTCCTGCGGGCGGCCCTCGCGGACCAGGAGCTCCGCCTGCGCCGCCCGTACCTCGTGCACCGCCTGCCGGTCGCCCTGCGCCTCGGCCACCTCCCCGGCACGGGTCAGCAGCTCCGCCGCGCCCGACTCGCCGGCGCCCATCCGGACCCGGGCCAGCGCGGCCAGGGCGTACGGGGTGCACCACGTGGCTTGCTCGCCGGTCTCCCGCACCGCCGCCTCCGCTTGTTCCCGCGCCTCGCCGAACTCCCGCAGCAACAGATGTAGTTCGGCGAGGTTCGCCCGCTCGAAGGCGACTGCCGTCGGATCCCCGGTGTGCTCGGCGAGCCGCAGCGCCCGCCGCCCGGAGGCGACCGCCTCGGCGAGCCGGCCCGACCGCCGGGCATGCTCGCGCAGTACGGAGAGGACGGTGGCCAGCAACTCCTGGTCGCCGTAGGCCTCGGCGTGCGGCAGTGCCAGATCGGCCGCCGGACGGGCCTGTGCGAACCGGCCCGCGAGCCCGAGCGAGGTCGCCTGCATCCCGAGGGCGCGGGCCAGCAGCCCCCGGCGTTCGCTGCCCGGTATGGCGTCCGCGGCTTCCTGCGCGGTACAGGCCGCGGCGTGTGCCGACTCGTACCGGCCGGTCACGAACCGCAGCACCGCCGCCGCCAGATGGTGGGTCGCGGCGGCCAGCGGCGGGGTGTGCGGACCGGGTGGATAGGCACGCAGCAGATCCTCGCCCTCGTCGGTCCCGCGGTACTTCACCAGCACCTCGGTCAGCCGTGCGGCGGCCAGCACCTGTCCGTCCTCGTCGCCGCGCCGCACCATGTCGTCGAGTGCCTCGCGCAGAACCGCCGCCGCCTCCTGGTAGCGGGCCATCCGGCGCAGCACGGCGCCGCGGTCGATCCTCGCCTGCGCCGCATCGGCGGCCAGCGCGTCGAGCCGGGCGGTCAGTTCGGCGTAGTAGCGGTCCGCGGTGTCGTTGGCGCACAGGGCTGCCGCCCGCTCGGCCGCCTGCCGCAGATAGTGGGTGGCCCGGGGGTCGTCGGCGCGGGTGAGATGTGAGGCGAGGGTGTCGACGGCGTCCGGCCTGCGCCGCAGCACCGCCTCCGCGTAGGCCGAGTGCAGCTGTCGGCGGCGGGCCGCGGACAGCCCGTCGTAGCAGGTGAGCCGGACCAGTGGGTGCCGGAAGGCGAGACCGGGCAGCGGCCGCCCGCCGACCACCACGGTCCGTTCCGTCATCACCGACGCCGCGACCGCCGCGTCCACGGCATCCGTCGCCTCGGCGGACGACAGCGGCGGATGCAGCCCGTGCTCGGCGACGTCGAGAACCTCGGACAGTGCGGCGCCGCCGCCCGCCACGGATACCGCCTCCACGACCCGCCGCACCGCGGGTCCCAGCCGTGCCAGCCGCGCCGCCACGAGCTGACGCACGCCCTCCGGGGCGCTGAGCGCGGCGGGGTCCGCCCCTTCGTGGGCGGTGCGGGCCAGTTCCAGGGCGAAGAGCGGATTGCCGAGTGACAGCTCCCAGACCCGGTCCACATCGGCCCTGGCCCCCGCGTCCCGGGCGACCGCCAGGCACGCGTCACGGCCCAGTCGCCCCAACTCCATGGAACGGGCCAGACCTTGGCGTACCAGGGTGTCCAGCACGGTGCGCCGGGGATCTGCCGCGGTCAGCTCCTCCGCCCGGTACGTCACGGCGAACCGCCAGTCGGTGCGCGTGGCCACCGCGCGCCGGGCCAGATGGCTGAGCAACTGGTACGTACCCGTGTCGGCGGCGTGCAGGTCGTCCAGCACGAGCAGCACGGGCGCGGTCGCCGCCAGATCGCCCAGCAGTCCGGCCGCCGCCCGGAACAACCGGTCGCGCTCCTCCTCCGGGCTGCGTTCCGTGCCCATCCCGATCTGGCCCAACGAGGGCAGCAGTGAAGCGAGTTCCGGGTACTCGCCACCGATTCTGGCCCGGTCGGCGGGTGGCCGGTCGGCGATCCAGGCATCCAGCGCCTCGACGAAGGCGCCGTAGGGCGTGTGGCCCTCCGCGTCGTGGCCCGCGCCCCACAGCACGGTGGTCCCGGCCTCGGCCGCCCGCCGGGCCGCCTCCGCCGTGAGATGGGTCTTGCCGACGCCCGCCTCGCCGCCGACCAGGTGTACCGGCGGGCCGTCCGTGGCGAGCAGCAGCTCCAGGTCGGCCTCCCGGCCACGCAACGGGGCCGCGGGCGGTGTGCGGAGAGCTGCGGGCAGGACCGGGGCCGCCGCCGCGCCCACCACCGTGGCTGCCGAGTCGAGGGCCAGGAGGTGGAGTTGCTCCGTCGCCGGGCTCGGGCGCACTCCCAGCTCGGCGTCGAGCGCCTCACGGCACAGGTGGTACTGGCGCACCGCCTGCCGGCGCAGCCCCTGCCGCAGATATGTGTCGATGAGGACCCGATGGGCCCGCTCCTGGGCGGGCGCCGACGCCAGGACCCGCTGCGCGGCATCCGTGGCCGGTTCCGTCTCGCCGTCCGCGAGATACGCCTCCGCAAGGGCCAGCTGCACCCGCTCGCACAGTTCGGAGAGACGCTCGCGCCGGGTCTCGGCCCAGGGTGCGTAGCGGTCCTCGGGCAGCAGCTCACCGGTGAATGCCGCGACTGCGGCGGCCAGTTCGGCCGTGCTGCCACTGACGAGCGCGCGCTCGGCCAGGGCCTCGGCGTGGTCCGCGTCGATCCACACCGTCCGGGGGTCCAGCGACAGGAGAGCGCCCTCGCCGGTCAGATACGAGGACGCGGCGCGCGGGACGAGCTCGGGCTCGATGGCGCGGCGCGCCGCGTGCAGTGCGACCCGAAGGCTGCCGAGCGCGGACTGAGGATCGGCGTCCGGCCAGCAGATCTCCATCGCCTGCTCGCGGTGGAGGCGGTGTCCCGGGGAAACGGCGAGGAGTTTCACGAGGGCGCGCGCGCTCGGCCGGGGCCAGCGCTCGGCAAGTGGCGCGCCTCCGTCGCGTTCTATCCGGAACCCGCCGAAAAGGTGTACACGCAGCAACGGGGGTATGTGCGGGGAGTGCTCGCCGTGGTCGGCGGTGCGCGCTGCGTTCATCAGGCAGTCACTGTAACCGCCGTTCCCGGGCAGCCCGAAGACCCCCGCGCCACCGTGCGCGGGGGTCTCCGAGGCCGGAATCTCCGGGGCCCCGGGTCAGGACCGGCTGATCGAGTCCACCGTCAGTCCGTGCAGCTGGTCGTTCTGCTGGAGATAGCGCCCGCCCGCGAGTTCGATCGTACGGTCGTACCCGGTCTGGTCCGCGCCGAGGCCGATGATCTCGTCGACGCCGTCACCGTCGAGGTCCGCCACCACGGTGTTCTGGACCGCGTACTTGTTGATCCTGGCCAGGTGGTCCGGGTAGTTGTGGCCCGCGGTGAGAACCGCCGGGTCCCAGAGGTAGATCGCGGCCTCCGTGCCGCCCACGATGAGCCGCCTGCCGCCGGGGCCCGTTCCGAACCCGGCCTGGTGCAGCGTCGGCAGGGTGTACATGCTGTACTCCTTGTCGCCGCCCGCGTAGGTGCGCAGCGCGGCCGTGCTGGCCAGGACCGCTCCCTCCTCGCCCGTGAACCAGTTGCCGGTGGTCCAGGCCCCGCCGCCGGTCGCGGTGTGCACGATCTTCCCGGTCCGCGCATCACGGAACTCGATCAGTGTGGTCCAGAAGCTGCCCTCCCTGACGATCCAGGAGTGCACGACCGCGTGCCCGTCCGCGTAGGGGATCCCGGGGTCGGCGAAGACGCCGTGGTGCAGTTCCGCGGCGTAGATCCTGGTGTCGGGGTCGCCGGTCCACTTCGGATCGGCGGTCCAGAGCACCTTGCCGGACTTCCCGTCCAGCGCCATGCCGTCGACGACCGACGTGGCGGCGTCGAGGGACCCGACCGTGCTGTACGAGGCGAAGACCCGGCCCTCGGCCACCGCCAGGTCGGAGAAGACCACTCCCGCGCCTTCGGGGGCGTACGACCAGAGCTGCTTCCCGTTGCCCCGGTACGCGCGGACCGCGTCCGTCGGCACGAGCACCTCGTCGGCGCCGTCGTGGTTCACATCGGCGACGGCCACCGACCGGACGAACTGCCCCTTGCCGTCAATGGTCCGCAGGATCCGGCCCGTGTGCGCGTCGACGATCACGGTCGCGGAGTCCGCCGCGACGACCAGCTCGTCCCGCTCGCCGTCGCCGTCCGTGTCGGCCGGCACGATCTCGCCGTGCACCGCCCCAGGCAGGGTGGTCTTCCACCGCACCTCGGGCTTGCCCGCCACCATCGACGGACCGTCGTACGCCCACAGGCCGTGCGACTGGCCGCCCGTCACGACGTCCTGCCTCCTGTCGCCGTTCACGTCCACGGCAACTGCGGAGGTCAGATCGCCCTGGAGCGGGGTGAGCGACGTCTGGCGGCCGCCGTTCAGCCGGTAGCTGCGGACGTTCTGCTCGTTGTCGACCGTCCGTACCCGCCACTCGTTGTCCACGCGGTACGGCTGGGCGTAGATCGGAGAGGCGACGGGGCCGCCCTGCTTCTCCCAGGCGACCTCACCGTCACGCCCGTCGATGGCCGCGAGCCTGCCGTAACGCGTACCACCCGGGTTGGCGGCCGCATCCTTGTCCTGCATCGTGATGTACGAGGCGAGCACCTGCCCGTCGACGATCTTCAGACCCAGTGCGGAGTCGCCGTCCTTGGAATTGGACTCGTCCCGCTTGACGGTCCGCGACCACAGCTCGGACGCGTCCCCGCCGTCCAGCGCGCGCACGGTCGAGGCGTTGACCCAGAGATACTCGTCGAGCGTGTCCTCGCTGACCGCGTACTCCGGCTTGGAGTCGCCCTTCAGGTTGCCCACCTGCAGGCCGAGCGCGAGGGCGTTGACCCGGGTGTCGAGGGTGGTGCGAGCCCCCGTCGCCGGGTCGTACGCGGCGAGCTGGTACTGCACACCGTCGCGGTAGTCCGCCTGCTCGACGGCGACGAGCCGCTTCCGCGCGGAGTCGTACGCCAGCTGTCGTGAGTAGAGCGCCCCGTCGCTCTGCCACTTCACCGTGCCGTCGGCGGTGTCCAGGACCAGGGTGTGGCCCTCGGCGGCCGTCGTCGCGGTCTTGCGCCTGTTCCAGGAGACGGCGAGCAGCCCGCCGTCGAGCGCTCCGGTCGAGCCCCAGCGCCCGTCGCGCTGCCCGGTCTCGTAGGTCCATGCGTCGGTCGGCGTCAGCTTTCCGTCGGCGTAGGAGAAGCGGAAGCCCTGCAGCGTCGCCCTGGCATCCTTGGGTGCGTTGAGGTTGGTGGACGGCTGGTCGCCGACGACGAGCGTGTCGCCGACCAGGGTGACCTGCTGCGCGTCCGCGAAGATCCTGGTCCAGACCGTCTTGCCGGTCTTTCCGTCGAGGACGGTCACGAACGTGCCCGTGGAGAGCGTCGATCCGGGCGCGGTGAACGGCCGGTACGGCGAATTGCCCACGTCCGCGGTGAAGACGACGTCCGCCACGCCGTCGCCGGTGAGGTCGCCCGTCGTGTAGCCGCGGTCGGAGAAGTCGGCGGCCGGGGCGACGGCGTTGTAGCCCATGGTGATCCGGGCCGGGTAGGGCTCCACCTGCCAGGGGCGTGCGGGCCGGACCTGCCAGTCGGCGTACAGCGAGGCGTTGTCCCGCTTCCACACCGTCGTGCCGTCGTCCGTCAGGCGGGTGACGGTGCCCGCGCTGTGCACGGCGAGGTAGTCCCCGTGACCGCCCGCCAGCTGTGTGGTGTCGGCCTGTCCCCGGTAGGTCTCCAGGTCCGAGCTCGCTTCGAGGGACAGGTTCCCGTCGGCCGATGTGTCGTCCGTGCCCTGCGGACTCTGCGACGACCGGGAGGAGTCGGGTGTGGACTGCGGCGTGATCTGCTGCTCGCCGGCGAACGAGTCGCCCTGGAGCCGCTTCTCCAGCCGGTCGGCCTGTGCGTCGGTGAGGACGCGCGGTCCGGCGCCGCCGTCGCTGTCGGCATGTGCGGCGGGCGTGGCGGTCAGCGCCAGCCCGGCCGCGATCAGGGCGGAGGCGAGCCGGACGGCGCGCCGTGAAGTGGAGGTCATGACGTCGCCTTCGAGGAGATTCGGACGGCGGACTTGTCGGTGAGGACCGACTCGTTGAAGGAGTACTGCAGGGCGTCCGTACCGGCCTGGTTCTCGATGCCGATCGTCGCCTTCGCTCCCGTCTCGAGGGAGGCGGTGCCGATGGACTGGTACTGCAGGGTGATCGCACCGGTCGCCTCGTCGAAGAGGGCCTCGAAGGTGACGCGCTGCGAGGTGTCGGAGGCGAACGCGACGTTCTCCCAGACGATGGCGAATGTGCGCGCGCCGGCCGTACCGTTGGTCGCCGTCTTCACGCTCGCCCTGGCGTCGACCGTCAGGTCGTCCCAGAAGGCGGCGACGATGCCGTTCGGCTTGGTGGCGCCGGGCAGCGCCGTGTTGGTGTAGTCGCCGAGGCGCGGCTCCAGGAAGTTGACCAGGCCGTTGGTGGTGATACCGGCGCTGGTGTACTTCACGCCGTAGAAGGTGACGGGGAAGGGCAGCGACACCGTCCTGGCGTTCTCGTCACCGGAAAGCGCGACCTTGGTCCTGCCGCTGACCCAGTTGTACGTCGCAGGTGCGCAGCTGTTGCCCGCCGCGTCCGTACGGTTGGGCAGTGCGGCCTTCACCGTCTCGTCGCCGTCCACGGCGACCGTCGTCGTCAGGACGCCGTTGCAGAGCACCGGAGCGGCGGGCGTCGCGGTCAGGGAGAACGAGCCCTCGGCGACCGACGGGAAGCGGAAGGCGCCGTCGGAGTCACTGGTGACGGCTGCGAGCGGTGCGTCCGTGAAGCGCACCGTGGCCCCCTTCAGCGGCTTGCCGGTGACATCCAGCACCGTGCCGGAGACGGCGTGCGCCGGTACGGCGTCCAGCGCGAGGTTCTTGGTGACCTTCTCGCCGGTGGTGACGACGAAGCCGTCCTCGGTGGCGGACGCGTATCCGTATCCGCTCACGGCCAGGGTGTACGTGCCGGCGGTGAGGTTCAGCTTGTACGTGCCGTCGGCCGCGGTCGTCACGGAGCGCTTGGCGGTGCCCGCCTGCGCCTTGACCGTGACACCGGAGACCGGCCTGCCGGTCGCCCGGTCGGTGACCGTTCCGGTCACGGTGGCCGCGCTGCGCGGGGCCGCGTCCACGGAGGCGAGGATGTCGAGCTTGCCCTCGCCCCAGACGTTGTTCATGTCGGCCGTGCCACCGCAGTGCGTGTCGTCGACATCGACCGCGCCGTCGTTCAGGATCGCCCGGGTCTCGTCGATCCTCCCGATCAGCGAGGGCGCGGCGGACCACAACAGGGCCGCGGCGCCCGCGACATGGGGTGTCGCCATCGACGTACCGTTGAGGGCCTTGTACGTGCTCCCCGGCCAGGTGGACCGGACGTTCACGCCGGGCGCCGAGATGTTCGGCTTGGCGGAGCCGTCGACCAGCGACGGGCCGAAGCCGGAGAAGTCCGCGATCCTCCCGTTCACGTCGTACGCGCCGACGCCGTAGGACGGGGCCTGCGACCCCGGGGCGTGGGCGGTCGAACAGGTCGTGCCGTCACCGTCGTTGCCCGCGGCGAACGCCTCGAAGATCCCGGCCGCGTTCCACGCCTCGACGATGTCCTGGTAGAAGGTCGTGTCACCGCCGCCCCAGGAATTGTTGACGATGTCCGGTGCCATTTCGGGCTTCGGGTTCTGCCCGTTGTGGTCGGTCGGCGCCAGGATCCACTGACCGGCGGCGAGCAGCGAGGAGTCCGAGCAGCTTCTGGACTCGCACCCCTTGGCGGCGATCCACGTGGCGCCGGGTGCGACGCCGACACCACCGGCGCCGACCATCGTGCCCATGGTGTGGGTGCCGTGACCGTTGTTGTCGCAGGGGACGCCGCCGGTGCACTGGCCGGTCGGGTCGTACCAGTTGTAGTCGTGGCTGAACGTGCCGTCGCCCAGGTTGCCCCGGTAGTTGCCGACCAGCGCCGGATGGTCGTACTGCACACCCGAGTCGACGTTGGCGATGACGATGCCCTCGCCCCGGTCGTCGTAGTGGGACCAGACCTGGTCCGCCTTGATGTCCTTGACGCCCCATTCGGCGGCGGCGGGGTCCGCGTCGGCCGCGGCGTCCGTCACCGAGTTCTGCTCGATCCTGTCGAGGTGGTAGGTGCGTTCCTTGCGGATGCTCTTCACATCGGAGCGCTCGGCCAGCGCCGTGACGAGCTTCTCGTCGCCGGTCACCTTGAGCGCGTTGGCGATCCAGTACGACTGGTACCCGACCCGCTTCCTGTCGAGGAACGTCCGCAGGGGCGCCTGGCTGGACTCGGCCTTCTCGCGCAGCGCGGTGAAGGCGGACCTGGCCTTGTCCGCGTGGGTGCGCCTGCCCTCGGCGGCCGACAGGTCGGCCCGGGGCTTCAGTACGACGAAGAAGGTCGACTCCTTGCCGTGCTCGACGGTGTCGAGGACGGCTGAGTCGACCTTCGCGGTGACCGGACCCGCGTCGGCGGGCGGTTGCGCGAACGCGGGAGCGGGGCCGGTCAGTACGGCTGCGGCCGTCAGCGCGGCCGCAGCCCACGCGGCGGTTCTGCGCCGCGGGGATCGGGGCAGATGCATCGGAGTGCTCCTCCATGGCTGGTACGGGGGAGCCCGCCGCGCCCCTGCTGTCAGGGGGAAGCACGGGAGGGGCGGGCTGATCCGGGACGCTAGGAGGAGGCCGTTACTGACGAATTACTGAACCGTGTGACGAGGGGGTGTCCGGTGGACCGGGGGCGGACGGGTCGCGGCCCCCGGCCCTGGTCCGCCGGACACCCCCCGACCCCGGGCGAATTGCCGGGCCGCACGTGACGGGCGTCTCTGGCGCCACAAAACTACCGCCGCTAGTTTGGGGTGCGGACGACATCGCCCGTACGCCTGCCCGGGAGGAAATGCCATGAAGGCCCACGACGGTATGTACATCGGCGGGGAGTGGCGCCCCGCAGCGGGCGCGGACACGATCGCGGTCGTGAACCCGGCGGACGAGCAGGTCATCGCCCATGTCCCGGCGGGAACGGCCGAGGACGTCGACGCCGCGGTACGGGCCGCCCGCGCCGCGTTCCCCGGCTGGGCCGCCACCCCACCGGCCCGGCGTGCCGCCCGGATCGCCGCCCTGCGTGACGTCCTGGTGGCCCGTCAGGACGAGATCGCGGCCACGGTCACCGCGGAACTGGGCGCGCCGCTCCAGCTGTCGCAGACGGTGCACGCGGGCGTGCCGATCCTGGTCGCCGGGTCCTACGCCGAACTGGCCGCCTCGTACGCCTTCGAGGAGCAGCACGGAAACTCCACCGTGCTGCTGGAGCCCGTCGGCGTCGTCGGGGCGATCACCCCGTGGAACTACCCGCTGCACCAGATCGTCGCCAAGGTGGCTCCCGCACTCGCCGCGGGCTGCACGATCGTCCTCAAGCCCGCCGAGGACACCCCGCTGACCGCGCAGCTCTTCGCCGAGGCCACCGAGGAGGCCGGCCTGCCCGCCGGTGTCTTCAACCTGGTCACCGGTCTCGGCCCGGTCGCCGGACAGGCCCTCGCCGAGCACGAGGACGTCGACCTGGTCTCCTTCACCGGCTCCACCGCCGTCGGGAAGCAGATCGGTGCCACCGCGGGCGGCGCGGTCAAGCGGGTCGCACTGGAGCTCGGTGGCAAGTCGGCCAATGTCATCCTGCCCTCCGCCGATCTTGCCAGGGCCGTCAACGTCGGCGTCGCCAACGTGATGTCCAACTCCGGCCAGACGTGCAGCGCCTGGACCCGGATGCTCGTCGACGGCGAGCGGTACGAGGAGGCCGTCGCCCTCGCCGTCGCGGCCGTCGCCAAGTACGTGCCGGGGGAACGGGTGGGTCCCGTCGTCAACGCGAAGCAGCAGGCCCGGGTGCGCGGTTACATCGAGAAGGGCATCGAGGAGGGCGCCCGCGTCGTCGCCGGCGGCCCGAAGGCGCCGCTCGCGACGGGGTACTACGTCAGTCCCACCGTGTTCGCCGATGTCACCCCGGAGATGACCATCGCCCAGGAGGAGATCTTCGGCCCGGTCATCTCGATCCTGAAGTACGAGGACGAGGACGACGCCCTCCGGATCGCCAACGGCACGGTGTACGGGCTCGCCGGCGCCGTCTGGGCCGCCGACGACGCGGAGGCCGTCGCCTTCGCCCGCCGGATGGACACCGGGCAGGTCGACATCAACGGCGGGCGGTTCAACCCGCTCGCGCCGTTCGGCGGCTACAAGCAGTCAGGCGTCGGCCGTGAGCTCGGTTCGCACGGCCTCGGCGAGTACCTCCAGACCAAGTCTCTCCAGTTCTGAACAACCCTCCGATGCACCCCCGATCAGCAAGGAGCCGGTCCGTGGTCCGCGCCGCCGTACTGCCCGCCGTCGGAGCCCCCCTGGAGGTCACCGACATCGAACTTCCGGAGCCCGGCCCCGGTCAGGTGAGGATCCGTCTCGCCGCGGCCGGGGTCTGCCACTCCGATCTGTCCCTCTCCAACGGCACCATGCGGGTGCCCGTCCCCGCCGTCCTCGGCCATGAGGGAGCGGGCACCGTCCTCTCCGTCGGCGAGGGCGTCACGCATGTCGCGCCCGGCGACGGGGTCGTGCTCAACTGGGCGCCGTCCTGCGGCAGCTGCCACCACTGCGCAATCGGTGAGGTCTGGCTCTGCGCCAACGCCCTGACGGGTGCGGGCAACATCCACGCCCGTACCGCCGACGGCACCGGACTCCACCCCGGCCTGAACGTCGCGGCGTTCGCCCAGGAGACGGTCGTCGCCGCGAACTGTGTGCTTCCCGCCCCGGACGGCGTCCCGCTGACCGACGCCGCCCTGCTCGGCTGCGCGGTCCTCACCGGATACGGCGCCGTGCACCACTGTGCCCGGGTCCGGGCCGGCGAGACGGTCGTCGTGTTCGGCATCGGCGGCGTCGGTCTCGCCGTGCTCCAGTCCGCCCGGATCGCGGGAGCCTCGAAGATCATCGCCGTGGATGTCTCCCCGGAGAAGGAGGAACTCGCCCGCGCGGCGGGCGCCACCGACTACGTCATCGCCTCCGACACCACACCGCGCGAGATCCGTAAGCTCACCGGCGGACAGGGCGCGGACGTCGCCGTCGAGTGCGTCGGCCGGCCCGCCACCATCCGCGGCGCCTGGGACTCCACCCGCCGCGGCGGCCGTACCACGGTCGTCGGCATCGGCGGCAAGGACCAGCAGGTGACCTTCAACGCGCTGGAGATCTTCCACTGGGGACGTTCCCTGACGGGCTGCGTGTACGGGAACAGCGACCCGGCCCGCGACCTGCCGGTCCTCGCCGAGCACATCCGGGCGGGCAGGTTCGACCTCTCCATGATGGTCACCGAACGGATCGCGCTGGACGGCATCCCGGCAGCCTTCGACAACATGATCGCCGGCAAGGGAGGCCGCGCGCTCGTGGTGTTCTGAGGGCCGTCCGTCACGGATTACGGGACAGCCCTCGGGCCTGCGCCGGTGTGGGCTCGGCCTGCGACCGGCTCGTGGTGAGGAGGCGGGCTTCCATCTCGCCCTCCTCGAAGAGGCGCGAGGCCGGGCCCACGATCAGCGGGTCCGCCTCACCGACCAGGTCCGCGTTCTTGTCCGGATAGTCGAAGCGGTGCAGCACATGCCGGATCGCCTCCAGACGGGCCCGCTTCTTGTCGTTGCTCTTCACCACGGTCCAGGGCGCGTCCGCCGTGTCCGTGTGGAAGAGCATCAGTTCCTTGGCCTCCGTGTACGCGTCCCACTTGTCGAGTGAGGCGAGGTCGACCGGGCTCAGCTTCCATTGCCGCACCGGATCGATCTGGCGGATCATGAACCGGTTGCGCTGCTCGTTGCGGGAGACGGAGAACCAGAACTTCACCAGGTGGATGCCGTCCCGGGCGAGCATCCGCTCGAAGCCCGGTGCCTGGTGCATGAATTCGAGGTACTCGCGGGTGGTGCAGAACCCCATGACCCGCTCCACACCCGCCCGGTTGTACCAGGACCGGTCGAAGAGCACGATCTCCCCGGCGCTCGGCAGATGCGCCGTGTACCGCTGGAAGTACCACTGGGTGCGCTCGCGCTCCGTGGGCTTCTCCAGGGCGACGACACGCGCACCACGGGGGTTGAGATGCTCGGTGAAGCGCTTGATCGTGCCGCCCTTGCCCGCCGCGTCCCGTCCCTCGAAGAGGATGACGATCCGCTCGTCGCGGTCCTTGACCCAGTGCTGCAGCTTGAGCAGTTCGATCTGCAGGGCGCGCTTGGTCTTCTCGTACGGCTTGCGGCCGAGCTTGCGGCCGTACGGGTAGTCCTCGCGCCAGGCGTCGCGGGCCCGGCCCTCCGGGGTCACCAGGACCGGGTCGTCGTCCCCGCTGTCGATCACGTCGAAGTCGTCGAGTTCGGCGCCGCCGTGGCGGGCCGCCCGGGCGAGGGCGGCCTGTTCCTCGTCAGCCCCGCCCGACTGCATCCTCCGCTTCTTCCCGGGGCCGGTCGGTTTCCTGGCGTTCCGCGTCATCTCGGCGTCCCTCCACCGGCTGTGCCGGACTGTTCCGCGTCCGTCCAGTCTGCGGACGCATGCGGGAGACCGCCACCCCGGCAAGACAGAGCAGGCCGCCGCCGACGGCCAGCAGCGCGGGCACCTCGTCCAGCAGCAGCCATGACATCAGCACCACCAGTGCGGGCACCGCATAGGTGGTGGCGCCCATCCTTCCGGCGGTGGTGCGCGCGAGGGCGTAGGCCCAGGTGGTGAAGGCGAGGGCGGTCGGGAAGATGCCCAGGTAGACCATGTTCAGGGTCGCGGAGAGCGGTGCGTCGGCGGCCTCGGAGATCAGCACACCGGAGAACGGCAGGCAGGCGACCGTACCGATCAGACAGCTGTACGTGGTGATCTGCAGGGCCGAGCCGTGCCGCAGCGCGGGCTTCTGGGTGACCACCCCGGCCGCGTACGCCACCGCCGCGAGCAGGCAGAGCGCCACTCCGAGCACCGACGAACCCCCGTGCCCCGACATGGAGAGACCGACCACGACGGCGCCCGCGAACGACACGGACATGCCCGTCACCAGCATGCGCGGCAGCCCCTCGCCCAGCAGCCGGGCGCCGAGCAGCGCGATCAGGATCGGGCCGATGTTCACGACCATGGCGGCTGTGCCCGCGTCGACCTGCTGCTCGCCCCAGTTGAGCACCACCATGTAGAGCCCGAACCAGAGCAGTCCGGACGCGAGGATGCCCGGCCAGGCGCCTCTGGACGGCAGCCCCTCGCGGCGGACGAGAAGGATCGTGCCGAGCGTCAGCGAGCCCGCGAGCAGCCGGCCGAGGGCGAGCGCCCCGGGGGAGTACGCGTCGCCCGCGCTGCGGATGGAGACGAAGGCGGAGGCCCACAGGACCACGCTCGTGCACGCCGCGGCAATCGCCCGCCAGTCACGGCTTGCGGGCATGGTGGCCGTCACCGAGGAGGCCGGTATGGGTGTCGTCATGGGTCCGACTGTAAGCGGGGAACGGTTCGGTCCTCACCGAATTGTTTTCGGCTCGATCCCGAGGAACTGGTGCAGCGCCCGCTCCCCGTCCGCGGTCGCCTTCACGGCCCGCCCGGAGCCGATCCGCACGCACCACCCGGTGTCCAGGGCGTGCCTGCACAGCGCGGCGCCCGCCGTCCCCGCCAGGTGCGGCCGCCGCTCCGTCCAGTCCAGGCAGCCGCGTACGAGGGGGCGCCCGGTCCGGGTGTCCAGCCGGATGCCCAGCTCCCCGAACCAGCCCAGGCCCGCGTCGGTGAGCGCGAAGCCGGTGTCCTGCCGCAGCAGTCCCCGTACGGTCATGGCGTCCGCGATGGCGATGCCGATCCGGCCCGCGAGATGGTCGTAGCAGGTGCGTCCGCGGGCCAGCGCGCTGCTGGTGCTCGCCGCCCGCAGGGTTCGCGGCCGTTCCCCGTCGCCGGGTGCGGCCTGGGCGGCGAGGTCCTCGACGAGGTGGGCGGTCCGTTCGTCGGCGAGCCGAAGATAGCGGTGGCGGCCCTGCCGCTCCTCGGTCAGCAGGCCGCCCGCGACGAGCTTCCCCAGGTGTTCGCTGGCGGTCGACGGCGCGACCGACGCGTACCCCGCGAGTTCACCCGCGGTCCAGGCACGCCCGTCGAGCAGGGCCAGACAGAACGAGGCGCGGGTCTCGTCGGCGAGGAGCGCGGCCAGGGCGGCGAGGCGGGGTGCGGCCGGGTCGTGGGGTGCCATCCACCCAGCATGCGTCAGGAACGTTTCGGCGAGGGCCGAACCGTGGCCGCGGGCGTCCGCTGTTCGTACTGCAGGGCGAGACCGTCGAGGATCGCCCGCAGTCCGGTCTCGAACGCGCCCTCGTCGACCTTCTGGCGGCGGTCGGCCAGCAGGTGGGCCTGGCCGAGGTGCGGGTAGTCGGCGGGGTCGTACGCCGTCTCGTCGTCCACGAAGCCGCGTGCGAACGAGCCCAGTGCCGAGCCCGTGACGAAGTACCGCATCAGTGCGCCGATGTAGGTGGCCTGGGCGGGCGGCCAACCCGCTCGGACCATGCCGCCGAAGGCCGCGTCGGCGACCCGCAGCCCGGCGGGACGGCGGCCGGGGCCCTGGGCCAGCACCGGGACGATGTGCGGGTGCTCGGCGAGCGCCGCACGGTAGGAGACCGCCCAGTCGTGCAGGGCGGCGCGCCAGTCGCGGCCGTCGTCCTCGTCGAACATCGACAGGTCGACCTGCGCGGAGACGGAGTCCGCGACCGCGTCCAGGATCTCGTCCTTGTTGCGGAAGTGGTTGTAGAGCGAGGGCCCGCTGACCCCGAGTTCGGCCGCGAGCCGACGGGTGGAGACGGCTTCGAGCCCCTCGGAGTCCACCAGGGCGCTTGCCGCCTCGACGATGCGGTCTCTGCTGAGGAGGGGCTTGCGCGGTCGGGCCATGCGGCACATAGTAGGGCCTGCCAACGTAAAACTAGCAGTGCTAATTAAAAGTGGGAGTACCGAAGGATGAACCTGGAGCTCAGCGAGGAGCAGGAAGCGGTCCGGCAGCTCGCCAAGGACTTCGTGGCCCGCGAGATCACCCCGCATGTCGTCGAGTGGGATCGCGCCGAGAATGTCGATAAGTCGATCGTGAAGAAGCTGGGTGCGCTCGGCTTCCTCGGACTGACCGTCGCTGAGGAGTACGGCGGCTCGGGCGGCGACCACCTGGCGTACTGCCTGGTCACCGAGGAGCTCGGGCGCGGCGACTCGTCGGTCCGCGGCATCGTCTCGGTCTCCCTGGGGCTGGTCACCAAGACCGTCGCCGCCTGGGGGAGCGAGGAGCAGAAGCAGCAGTGGCTGCCCCGTCTCACCGCGGGCGAGGCGATCGGCTGCTTCGGCCTCACCGAGCCGGGTACGGGCTCCGACGCGGGCAGTCTGACGACGAAGGCCGTCCGCGACGGCGACTCGTACGTCATCAACGGCACCAAGATGTTCATCACCAACGGCACCTGGGCCGATGTCGTGCTGCTCTTCGCCCGCACCGGCGACACACCCGGCCACAAGGGCATATCCGCCTTCCTGGTGCCCACCGACACCCCCGGCCTCAGCCGCCGCACCATCCACGGCAAGCTCGGTCTGCGCGGCCAGGCCACCGCCGAGGTGGTCCTTGATGACGTCCGCGTCCCCGCCACCGCGCTCCTGGGGCCCGAGGGCAAGGGCTTCTCGATCGCCATGTCCGCCCTGGCCAAGGGGAGGATGTCGGTCGCGGCCGGATGCGTCGGCATCGCGCAGGCCGCCCTCGACGCCGCCGTGGGCTACGCGGGCGAGCGCGAGCAGTTCGGCAAGTCCATCGCGAGCTACCAGCTCGTCCAGGAACTCATCAGCGACATCGCGGTGGATGTCGACGCCGCCCGGCTGCTGACCTGGCGCGTCGCCGACCTCATCGACCGCGGTGAGGAGTTCGCCACCGCCGCGTCCAAGGCGAAGCTCTTCGCCTCCGAGGCCGCCGTCCGCGCCGCGAACAACGCCCTCCAGGTCTTCGGCGGCTACGGGTACATCGACGAGTACCCCGTCGGCAAGCTGCTCCGCGACGCCCGTGTGATGACGCTCTACGAGGGCACCAGCCAGATCCAGAAGCTGATCATCGGCCGCGCGCTGACAGGGGTCTCCGCCTTCTGAGCCGTCCCATTCGAACGGGCGACTGAGTACGGGACTGAGTACGGGGGCGGATGTGGCGGGCGCCACAGTGGCCGATGCTTCCCCCATGAGTGAGACGACATCGGTCAAGCAGCAGAGCACCGCAGCCTTCTACGGTCAGGCCGTCGCATCTTTCGGGGTGGCGATGGGCGCGGTGACCCTCGGCATCTACTTCCTCGACGCGAACGCCTGGGTGCGGGGCTTCCTCGCCGTCGGCGTCCTGTACCTCGTCACGTCCTGCTTCACCCTCGCCAAGGTCATCCGCGACCGCCAGGAGGCGGGGCGGATCATCAGCCGGGTCGACCAGGCCCGGCTGGAGAAGATCCTCGCCGAGCACGACCCCTTCCAGAAGCTCTGACGATCTCATCCACCGGACCCTAAGCGCTTGCTCAGGTTCGGGGTATGGTGTTCGTCCTGCTGAAGGGAAGGGGTCGGTGACGATGAGCGCGGCGGAGGAGACCGGCGGCGAGAGCTCGCCGTGGGGCGAGGTGACGCCCGAGGCGGCCAGGCGGCTCCTCGTCGCGGCCGTCGACGCCTTCGCCGAGCGCGGGTACCACGCGACCACCACCCGTGACATCGCGGGCCGCGCCGGGATGAGTCCCGCCGCGCTCTACATCCACTACAAGACGAAGGAAGAGCTGCTCCACCGGATCAGCAGGATCGGTCACGACCGCGCCCTGCTGCTCCTGGAGACGGCCGCCGACAGCGACGGCACGGCGTCCGAGCGGCTCGCGGACGCCGTACGGTCCTTCGTCCGCTGGCATGCCGAGCGGCACACCACCGCCCGCGTGGTCCAGTACGAACTCGACGCCCTGGGTGAGGAGCACCGCACCGAGATCGTCGCCCTGCGCAGGAAGAGCGATGCGGTGATCCGGCGGATCATCAGTGAGGGCGTGCAGGCGGGGGAGTTCGATGTCCCCGACATCCCGGGTACCACGCTCGCCGTGCTCTCGCTCTGCATCGACGTGGCGCGCTGGTTCAGCGCGCAGGGGAGCCGTACGCCGGGCGAGGTCGGCGATCTCTACGCCGACCTCGTCCTGCGCATGGTCGCGGCCCAGCGCTGAGGGCTGCCCCGCCGGCCCTGGCGGATCGGCGCACGACGCGTCGGATGCGGTGCGCTGCTCGGCGGAGGGACATCCCCGTGCCCGGTGCATTCGGGCGTTCCGGCGGCGCAGAGAGGTGCCGCGGCCGTCCCCGTGCGCCCGCCGGGGATGACACCCCTCAGGGCATCTCAGAAGTAGTAGCGCGACACCGACTCGGCGACACAGACCGGCTTGTCGCCGCCCTCACGCTCGACCGTGACGAGGGCGGTGACCTGGACACCGCCGCCCGCCTCCTCGACGTCCTTGAGGACGGCGGTCGCGCGCAGCCGGGAGCCCACCGGCACGGTGGACGGGAAACGGACCTTGTTGGTCCCGTAGTTGATGCCCATCTTCATGCCCTCGACCCGCATGACCTGTGGGACCAGTGCCGGGAGCAGTGAGAGCGTCAGATAGCCGTGTGCGATGGTCGTGCCGAACGGGCCGGCCGCGGCCCGCTCCGGGTCCACATGGATCCACTGATGGTCCCCGGTCGCCTCGGCGAACAGATCGACCCTCTTCTGGTCGATCTCCAGCCACTCGCTGTGCCCCAGCTGCTCGCCCACCCCGTCGCGCAGCTCCTGCGCGGACGTGAAGATCCTCGGCTCCGCCATGTCTCTGGTCCTGCCTTCCCGCTCTCGACCGTCCGTCGTCATCCGTCGCCTACTGTCTAAGCGCTTGCTCAGCATGGTTGGGCGGGTGCGTTCCTGTCAACGACGGACCCGTGCGGAGGTGGGCACGTAGGGTTGGAGGGGTGCCCCAGATCCCACAGACACTCCATGAACTCACGGTCGGCCAGCTCTCCGCGCGCAGCGGCGCCGCCGTTTCGGCCCTGCACTTCTATGAGGCGAAGGGCCTGATCAGCAGCCGCCGCACCAGCGGCAACCAGCGGCGCTACAGCAGGGACGCACTGCGCAGGGTCGCCTTCGTCCGTGCGGCGCAGCGGGTCGGCATACCGCTGGCCACGATCCGGGACGCGCTGGCCGAACTTCCCGAGGAGCGCACCCCGAACCGCGACGACTGGGCGCGGCTGTCCGAGACGTGGCGGTCCGAACTGGACGAACGGATCAAGCAGCTGGGCCGGCTGCGCGACCATCTGACCGACTGCATCGGCTGCGGCTGCCTGTCGCTGGAGACGTGTGTGCTCTCCAACCCGAACGACATCTCCGGTGACACGATCAGCGGTTCGCGCCTGATGCCGGAGCGCCGCTCGGCGAGCTGCCCGTAGAAAGTCTCCGCAGGGCCGGGGGCGCGCCGTCGTTCCGTCGCCTCCGGGCCCCTCATGCCGCCGACGCCAGGTCCCTCGGCCGGATCCGCCGCGCTCTCGCCAGTGCCCCCGGTGTCAGTACGGGCCGCGGCACCACGATTCCGCAGCCCGTGCAGACCGGGCCCGCCCACGGCGCGCAGTCGAGGTCCTGACGCCAGACGATCCCGGTCTCCGCGCACACCGGGCACGCCGCGCCGGGCTGCGACTCCAGGGCCGAGATCAGCCGGCCCAGCACCTCGGCGAGCGGGGCGGACGGGTGGACCGCCGGATCCTCGCAGCGCGCCACCCCGTTCCCGCCCCAGATGCGCCGGTGCCAGTCGTCGAAGGCGCCCGGCCGGCGCAGCCCCTCGCGCTTCTCCCGCCTGCGGCGCTCGGCGAACGCGGCCTCGTACCGGAGCCAGACGGCCCGCGCCGCCTCCAGTTCCTCCAGTGCGTGCACCAGCCGCACGGGGTCGGGGGACCGGTCCTCGGGCTCCATCGTGTGCCGGGTGCACAAGTGGTCCCAGGTCGCCCGGTGACCGTAGGGGGCGAACCTCTCCAGGCATTTGCGCAGCGAGTACCGCCGCAGCGCCAGGTCGCCCCGCGGATCGCGGACCTGTCTCGCAAGACTCCGGAAACCGGCCATCGCACTGCCACCTCCGTCGCTCGTACTTCGGCGTCAAGGTATGGACGTACGACTGCCCGTTTCGGCTCCATCGAAAGGCAATTCGTGTCCACGGGGTGAGACGCCCCACGTCGGACGGTGTTCGGGCACGGTGTTGACGCGGTGTCATGTGGTGATTCCGAAAAAGTGACCGTTGTTCATCTTACCGACGGGTCATACCGCCAGTAACCTCCGGCGCATCGGCCTCTCGGAGGAGCACGTATGCCCCCACGCACCGTCATGTTCAGAGCCGCCACCGTGGCGGCGGTTCTCGCACTCGGTACCACCCTGCTCGCGGCCTCGCCGCAGTCCGGCGCCGCGGCGGCGGAACCCGTACCCGTACCCGTCCCCGACCACTGCCACGGACAGTGCGACGACATCCTGCCGCCCGGTGAGAACGGCAACGCCACGCTCGTCGAGATCCTCGGCAACAAGGCGTTCGGTACGCACCCTTCCCACAGCGACGACCAACTCGACCGCTACAACGGCCTGGTGGCCGGGCACACGGGTCTCACCGACCAGAAGCTGACCGACTTCTTCAACGACGCCTCGTTCGGCGTCCCCAAGGACCAGGTCGAGTCCGTCACCTCGCCGCGCGACGACGTCACCATCACCCGCGACCGGGCGTCCGGGGTCCCGCACATCAAGGGCACCACCCGCTACGGCACCGAGTTCGGCGCCGGGTTCGCGGCGGGGCAGGACCGGCTCTGGCTGATGGACCTCTTCCGGCACATCGGGCGCGGTGAACTGACCTCGTTCGCCGGCGGCGCACTCGCCAACCAGGGCCTGGAGCAGCAGTTCTGGCCGCAGGCCCCGTACACCGAGGACGATCTCGAAGCGCAGGTCGCGTACATCAGGAGCCATGAGGGCGCCCGCGGCGAGCAGGCGATGGCCGATGCGCAGGCGTATGTCGACGGCATCAACGCGTACCGCGAGAAGTCCAAGAAGGGCCGCTACTTCCCCGGCGAGTACGTCCTCACCGGAAAGATCGACGCCATCACCAACATCGGCGAGATACAGCCGTTCAAGCTGACCGACCTGATCTCCATCGCCTCGGTCGTCGGCGGGCAGTTCGGCGGCGGCGGTGGCGGCGAGGTGCAGGCAGCGCTCTCGCTGCTGTCCGCCCAGCAGAAGTACGGGGTCGCCGAGGGCACCAAGGTCTGGGAATCGTTCCGGCAGCGCAACGACCCCGAGGCCGTGCTGACAATTCACGACGGCACCTCGTTCCCGTACGCCGGCAAGCCGGCCAGGGCGCGCGGCACCGCCCTTCCCGACGCCGGCTCCGTCACCGCCGAGCCGCTGATCCACGACCGCACCGGCTCCGCGGGCACCGACGCGAAGGCCCCGGTCAAGGCCCCGGCCGCGCTCAGGAAGGCCCAGGGGATCCACGACGACGGTGTCATCCCCGCGGGGTCGCTGCCCGGCTCCGGCTCAGGAGCCCAGAAGCGCGGCATGTCCAACGCCCTGCTGGTCTCCGGCAAGCACACCGCGAGCGGAAACCCGATCGCCGTCTTCGGCCCGCAGACCGGCTACTTCGCCCCACAGCTGATGATGCTTCAGGAGCTCCAGGGGCCCGGCATCAGCGCTCGCGGTGTCTCGTTCGCCGGTGTCGGCATGTACGTCCAGATGGGCCGTGGCCAGGACTACGCGTGGAGCGCCACGTCGGCCGGCCAGGACATCACCGACACGTACGCCATCGAGCTGTGCGAGCCCGGAGGCGGGACACCCGCCAAGGACTCCACGCACTACCTCCACCACGGCACCTGCACCGCCATGGAGAAGCTGGAGCGCACCAACTCCTGGAAGCCGACCGTCGCCGACTCCACGGCGAAGGGCTCCTACCGGATGCAGGTGTGGCGGACCGCGTACGGCATCGTCACCCACCGGGCCACCGTGGGCGGCAAGCCCGTCGCGTACACCTCGCTGCGCTCCACCTACCGGCACGAGGCCGACTCGATCATCGGCTTCCAGATGCTCAACGACCCGGCGTACGTCACGGACGCCGCCTCCTTCCAGCAGGCGGCGAGCAACATCGACTACGCCTTCAACTGGTTCTACGCCGACTCCCGCACCGCCGCCTACTACAACAGCGGAATGAACCCGGTGCGCGCGGCGGGCGTCGACCCGGCGCTGCCGGTGAGGGCCGAGAAGGCGTACGAGTGGCAGGGGTACGATCCGGCGGCCAACACCGCCGACTACACCTCGTTCGCCGCGCACCCGCACTCCAGCGGCCAGGACTACTACGTCTCCTGGAACAACAAGCAGGCCGCGGGGTACGCCTCCGCGGGCTTCGGACTCGGTGCGGTGCACCGGGCCGACCTGCTCGACGACCGGGTGGCGAAGCTGGTGGAGGAGGGCGGCGTCACCCGCGCCTCGCTCACCCGGGCCATGGCGGATGCGGCACTCACCGATCTGCGCGGCGAGCAGCTGCTGCCCGAACTGCTGAAGGTGCTCCGCTCCCGGCCGGTCACCGACCCGGAACTGAACGCGACCGTGCAGCAGTTGGAGTCCTGGCGCGCCTCGGGATCCCAGCGCAAGGAGACCGGCCCCGGCTCGCACGCCTACACCCACGCCGACGCGGTACGGCTCATGGACGCGTGGTGGCCGAAGCTGGTCGAGGCCGAGTTCAGGCCGGGCCTCGGCGACGGTCTGTACGCGGCACTGACCGCCAATCTCGCCATCGACGAGTCCCCCGCGGCCGGCCACGGGCCGAGCGGTGCGCACAGCGGTTCGGCTTTCCAGTACGGCTGGTGGGGCTTCGTGGACAAGGACCTGCGCCAGGTCCTCGGCCGTCCGGTCGAGGGCCCGCTGGCGAAGACGTACTGCGGCAACGGCGACCTGAGCAGCTGCCGGGACGCGCTGCTCACCACCCTGAAGCAGGCGGCGGCCGAACCGGCGACCGAGGTCTACCCCGGTGACGACAGCTGCAGCGCGGGCGAGCAGTGGTGCACGGACTCGATCGTCCACCGTGCGCTGGGCGGGATCAGCCAGAAGGCGATCCACTGGCAGAACCGCCCGACGTACCAGCAGGTGGTGGAGTTCCCGGCCCACCGGTAGGGCGCACATTCCGGCCCGTCCGGCGGTCGAGGACGGAACCGGTTCGCCGGGCGGGCCCGAACCCCGGGCCCGCCCGGCTCACCTCACCGGTACTGCAGGTACTTCTTCCGTACCGCCCGGAACGCGGCGAGATCCGCCTCCCACGCCCCGACCACCTCATCCGTGTCCGCCCCCGCATCGATCATCGTGCGGACCCGCGTATTGCCGGTGAGCTTGTCGATCCAGTTGTCCGGGCGCCAGGCGAACCCGCTCCACGTCCGTTTCGCCGTCACCAGCAGCGCGATCCCCGTGCGCACCGGATCGAACACCTCCCGGTCCTGGACATGCAGCTGCACCCCGCCGACCGTCTTCCCCTGGAACTTGGAGAACGTCGGGGCGAAGTACGCCTCGCGGAAAGCGACTCCGGGCAGGTCGAGGGCGTTCGCGGCCGCCGCCCACCGGTGGTCGATCCCCTCCGCTCCGAGGAGTTCGAACGGCCGGGTCGTCCCCCGCCCCTCGGAGAGGTTCGTACCCTCGAACAGACACGTGCCCGAGTACACCAGCGCCGTGTCGGGCGTCGGCATGTTGGGGCTCGGCGGCACCCACGGCAGACCGGTTCCGTCGAAGAAGTCCGCGCGCCGCCATCCCGACATCGTCACGATGTCCAGCTCGACCGGCCGCGCGGCCAGGAACTCCGCGTTGAAGAGCAGCGCCAGCTCGGTGACCGTCATGCCGTGGGCCTGCGCGATCTCCCGGCGCCCCACGAACGTCGAGAACGCCGGGTCGAGGACCGGCCCCAGAGCGGCCCGCCCGGTCACCGGGTTCGGCCGGTCCAGGACGACGAACCGCTTGCCCGCGAGCGCCGCCGCCTCCATGCAGTCGTAGAGCGTCCAGATGTACGTGTAGAAGCGTGCGCCCGCGTCCTGGATGTCGAAGACGACGGTGTCGACGCCGGAGGCGGTGAAGACATCGGCGAGCGGCTGTCCGCTCTTCAGATACGTGTCGTAGACGGGGAGTCCGGTCGCCGGGTCGTCGTACCGCCCCTCCGAGCCGCCCGCCTGCGCGGTGCCGCGGAAGCCGTGCTCGGGGCCGAAGACCGCGACCAGGTTCACGCGTTCGTCCGGGTGCATCACATCGACGACGTGGCGCACGTCGGACGTGATCCCGGTCGGGTTGGTGACGATCCCGACCTTCTGTCCCTTCAGCAGCGCGTAGCCGTCCGCCGCCAGCCGGTCGAAGCCGGTGCGGACCCGATTGCGCCCGGAGCCCTGCCCCGTGCCGGGGAGGGGGCCCGCGGCCGCGCTTCCGGTTCCGGCAACCGTCGCCGCGAGGGCTCCCACCGCACCGCCGGCGGCCAGCAAACCACGTCTGGACAGGCTCATTCGGCTACCTCCATGATCGCTCCGACTGTCATGGTCACGCACGCTAGCGCGCACAAGGGCCGCATGGAACGCGGCGGACGAGAGCGGTGTGACAGGAGTGGCGACAAGCCCCCCGGTCGAACCCTTCCCCGATGACATACCGACTGGTTAGTCTGCTGGAGAAGTCGGCTGAGAGAGGCGGAATCCGATGAGTACGGTGCAGGGCGCGGGCGTAGTGGTCACGGGGGCCGGGGGCGGCATCGGTGCCGCTCTGGCCCGCAGATTCGCCGCGGAGGGCGCCCGGGTCGTCGTCAACGACCTCGCCGAGAGCCGCATCAAGGCGCTCGCCGAGGAGATCGGCGGCGCCGCCGTCGCCGGAGACGCCTCGCAGATCGTGGAAGCCGCGCGGGATGCCCTGGACGGCACCGTCGACATCTACTGCGCCAACGCCGGTCTCGCCTCGCCCGGTGACGTCTTCGCCGACGAGGAGGTCTGGGCCGCCGCCTGGGACGTCAATGTGATGGCCCATGTCCGCGCGGCCAGGGCGCTGCTCCCGGACTGGCTGGAGCGCGGCAGCGGCCGGTTCGTCACCACCGCGTCCGCCGCAGGACTGCTGACGATGATCGGTGCCGCGCCGTACAGCGTCACCAAGCACGGCGCCGTCGCCTTCGCCGAATGGCTCTCGCTGACCTACCGCCACCGGGGCGTCAAGGTCCATGCGATCTGCCCGCAGGGCGTACGTACGGACATGCTCACCGCCGCCGGTTCGGCCGGCGAGCTGGTCCTCGCCCCCAGCGCCATCGAGCCGGAGGATGTCGCCGACGCCCTCTTCGACGCGATGGCCGAGGACCGCTTCCTCGTCCTGCCGCATCCCGAGGTCGCCGGTTACTACCGGGCCCGCACCAAGGACACCGACCACTGGCTCAGCAATATGAACCACCTTCAGCAGAAGTGGGAGGAGACCGGCGCATGACCGAGTCCGACACCGACGCCCTCACCGGGTCCATCTACGCGGCGAAGCCCTGGATCTCCCTGCTCAGTGACGCCCAGCGCGCCCCGGTGAGCCCCGCGGAGACCCTGGTGCACGGCTTCCGTGCCTCCGTCGCCCGCGCCCCCGAGCACCCGGCGCTCGCCTACTTCGACGGGCGTCTCAGCTACCGGGAGACCGACGCGCTCTCCGACTCCGTGGCCGGACATCTGGCGGCGCAGGGTCTGGAGCGCGGCGACCGGGTCGCGATCATGCTGCAGAACTCCCCGCAGTTCGTACTCGCGCTGCTCGGCGCCTGGAAGGCCGGGGCGACCGTCGTCCCGCTCAACCCGATGTACAAGTCCGGCGAGGTCGGCCATGTGCTGAAGGATGCCGAGGTCACCGCGCTGATCTGTGCGGACCGGGCGTGGGAGTCGTATCTGCGGGACACCGCGGCCGCCGCCCCGAGCGTACGGATCGCCGTCACCGCCTGCGAACTCGACCTCCAGAGCCTGAACGACGAGCGGGTCCTGAACGTCGAGCGGCTGCCGGCCCCCGAGGACGCCGACGACCTGGTGGCCGTCGCCCGCCGTGGGCTCGCCGCCCCCGAAGGCCGCGAGCTCACCGCCGCCGACGTGGCGCTGATCAGTTACACCTCCGGGACCAGCGGCACCCCCAAGGGCGCCATGAACTCCCACGGCAACATCATGGTCAACGCCGAGCGCCAGCGGGCCGGACATCCGATCCCCGAAGGCTCCGCGTACTTCGCGCTCGCCCCGCTCTTCCACATCACCGGCATGGTCTGCCAGCTGGCCGCCTGTCTCACCAACGCGGGCACGCTCGTGCTCGCGTACCGGTTCCACCCCGGTGTCGTCCTCGACGCGTTCGCGGAGCACCGCCCCGCGTACACCGTCGGCCCGTCGACCGCCTTCATGGCCCTCGCCGCCACGCCGGGTGTGACACCCGAGCACTTCGCCTCGTTCCAGGTGATCTCCTCGGGCGGCGCCCCGCTGCCGCCCGCGCTCGTGGAGAAGTTCCGGGCGGGCTTCGGCCCGTACATCCGCAACGGCTACGGCCTCACCGAGTGCACCGCGCCCTGCGCCTCCGTACCGCCCGAGCGCGAAGCGCCCGTCGACCCGGTCTCCGGGACCCTCTCGGTGGGCGTCCCCGGACCCGACACGGTCGTCCGGATCCTCGACGAGAACGGCGAGGAGGTGCCGTTCGGCGAGCAGGGCGAGATCGCCGTCCGCGGCCCGCAGGTCGTCTCCGGCTACTGGCGGCTGCCCGACGCGACCGCCGCCGCCTTCCCGGACGGCGAACTGCGCACGGGCGACATCGGCTTCATGGACCCGGACGGCTGGCTCTACGTCGTCGACCGCAAGAAGGACATGATCAACGCCTCCGGTTTCAAGGTGTGGCCGCGCGAGGTGGAAGATGTCCTGTACACCCACCCGGCGGTCCGGGAGGCGGCCGTCGTCGGCGTCCCCGACGCCTACCGCGGCGAGACCGTCCGGGCATACGTCAGCCTGCGACCCGGCTCCTCGGCCGAACCCGACGAACTGGGTGCGTACTGCAAGGAGCGGCTCGCCGCGTACAAGTACCCGCGCGAGGTCCTGATCCTGACCGAACTTCCCAAGACGGCAAGTGGGAAGATCCTCAGGCGGGAACTGCGTTCCCAGCAGTAGAACGTGTGCGACTTCACTACGGAAAGGCAGGTGGCGGCCATGGCCAGAACGACGGACGGGAACGACGCCCCCGTCCCTCAGCGGCTGCTGGCCGCCGCCACCCGGCTCTTCGCCGAGCAGGGCTACGACCGCACGTCGGTCCAGGAGATCGTCGAGGCGGCAGGCGTCACGAAGGGCGCGCTCTACCACTACTTCGGCTCCAAGGAGGATCTCCTCCAGGAGGTCTATTCCCGGGTGCTGCGGCTCCAGCAGGAACGCCTCGACGCATTCGCGGACGCCCAGGCGCCGGTCGAGCAGCGGCTGCGGGACGCGGCGGCGGACGTGGTCGTCACGACGATCGAGAACCTCGACGACGCGGCAATCTTCTTCCGCTCGATGCACCATCTGAGCCCGGAGAAGAACAAACAGGTACGGATGGAGCGACGCCGCTACCACGAGCGGTTCCGGGCGCTGGTGGAGGAGGGGCAGCGGAGCGGGGTGTTCTCCACGGCGACGCCGGCGGATCTGGTGGTGGACTACCACTTCGGATCGGTGCACCACCTGTCGACGTGGTACCGCCCGGACGGTCCGCTGAGCCAGCAGGAGGTCGCGGACCATTTGGCGGATCTGCTGCTCCGCGCGCTGCGCCCCTGACGTCGGACCAGAAGCGGAGGCATCCGTACAGCTGCCGCCGGCTGATCGGGCGCCACCACGTACGGCATCGCGGCGCCGATGCCTGCGCTGCGCCGGGACTGAACGGCTTCGTCCACGGGCCGGACGGGCAGATTCGCAGCCCGTCCGGCTTCGGAGGACATGGTGCGGCCGCAGCCGCCGCCCCGCTACACGTACCGCTTGATCTCGCGCCGCGCCAGCGAGCGCTGATGCACCTCGTCCGGCCCGTCCGCCAGCCTCAGCGTCCGCGCCGCCGCCCACAGTTCCGCCAGTGGGAAGTCCTGGCTCACGCCGCCCGCGCCGTGCAGCTGCACCGCCTTGTCGAGGATGTCGACCACCGCGCGCGGGGTGGCGATCTTGATGGCCTGGATCTCCGTGTGCGCCCCCCGGTTGCCCACCGTGTCCATCAGCCATGCCGTCTTCAGCACGAGCAGCCGCAGCTGCTCCACCGTGACCCGCGCGTCCGCGATCCAGTTCTGCACGACGCCCTGCTGCGCGAGCGGCTTGCCGAAGGCCGTGCGGGACACCGCCCGCATGCACATCAGCTCGATGGCCCGCTCCGCCATCCCGATCAGCCGCATGCAGTGGTGGATCCGGCCGGGACCCAGGCGCGCCTGCGCGATGCCGAAGCCGCCGCCCTCCTCGCCGATCAGGTTCGTCGCGGGCACCCGCACATCGGTGAACACGACCTCCGCGTGACCGCCGTGGTAGTGGTCCTCGTACCCGTACACCTGCATGGCGCGCCGCACTTCGAGGCCCGGCGTGTCGCGCGGGACGAGGATCATCGACTGCTGGCGGCGGATGTCGGTGCCGTCCGGGTCGGTCTTGCCCATCACGATGAAGATCCGGCAGTCCGGGTTCATCGCCCCGGAGATGTACCACTTGCGGCCGTTGACGACGTACTCGTCGCCCTCCCGCGTGATCCGGGTCTCGATGTTGGTCGCGTCCGACGAGGCCACCTCGGGCTCCGTCATGGCGAACGCCGACCGGATCTCCCCGGCGAGCAGCGGCTCCAGCCACTGCTTCTTCTGCTCGTCCGTGGCGAACTGGAAGAGCACCTCCATGTTGCCCGTGTCAGGCGCCGCGCAGTTGAGTGCGGTCGGCGCCAACTGCGGTGAACGGCCGGTGATTTCGGCGAGCGGTGCGTACTGGAGGTTGGTCAGCCCGGCACCGAGATCCGCGTCGGGCAGGAAGAGGTTCCACAGTCCCTGCCTGCGCGCCTCGGCCTTGAGGTCCTCGACGATCTGCGGGGTGTCCCACGGGGAGGCGAGCTGTGCCCGCTGCTCGTGCGCGATCGTCTCGGCCGGGTACACGTGCTCGTCCATGAAGGTGAGCAGCTTGGTGCGCAGCTCTTCCGTACGGGCGTCGAATGCGAAGTCCATGGGGGTGATCAGCCTTCCTGGAGGGTCGTGAGGCCGTGCTCGATGAAGACGGGGACGAGATCGCCGATGCGGTCGAAGCCGGAGCCGACGGTCCGGCCGAGGGTGTAGCGGTAGTGGATGCCCTCGAGGATCACGGCGAGCTTGAACCACGCGAACGCCGTGTACCAGGAGATGGCGGAGGTGTCCCGGCCGGAGCGGGTCGCGTAGCGTTCGATCAGTTCGGCGGGTGCGGGGTGGCCGGCCGCTCCGCTGGTGGTCGAGACCGGGGACCGGGGCAGACCCAGGTCGGAGCTGTACATGACCAGCAGGCCGAGGTCGGTCAGCGGGTCGCCGAGCGTCGACATCTCCCAGTCGAGGACGGCCTTGATCCGGTCGTCGGGGCCGATCAGCACATTGTCCAGGCGGTAGTCGCCGTGGACGACAGTGGGCGCGGGGGAGACGGGCAGTTCGCGCCCGAGCGCGGCGTGCAGCTCGTCGATACCGGGCAGTTCGCGGTTGCGGGAGGCGTCCAGCTGTTTGCCCCAGCGGCGCAGCTGCCGGTCGAGGAACCCCTCGGGGCGCCCGAAGTCGCCGAGCCCCACCGACTCCGGTTCCACGGCGTGCAGTTCCACCAGCGTGTCGACCAGGCCCAGGACTACTTCGCGGGTGCGCTCGGCACCGAGCGGCGCGAGCTGCTCGGCGGTGCGGTACGGGGTCCCCTCGACGTACTCCATGACGTAGAAGGGCGATCCGATGACGGAGTCGTCCTCGCAGAGCAGCAGCGGCTCGGGCACCGGCACGGCCGTCGGGTGCAGCGCGCTGATGACCCGGTGCTCACGCTTCATGTCGTGCGCGGTGGCGAGGACATGGCCGAGCGGAGGCCGGCGGACGACCCAGTGGCCGGTGCCGTCCGTGACGATGTACGTCAGGTTGGAGCGGCCGCCCTCGATGAGCCGGGCTTCGAGCGGTCCGCTCACCAGACCCGGCCGCTCGCGGTCGACATGTCCGCGGAGCCGGTCCAGGTCGAGACCTGGCGGATGGACTGAGCTCATCGTGCGCACCTCCGGGGTGAAAAGACGTCGGTGCTCATGATGCCGACCAGTCGGTATGTCGTCCAGTGAACTCCAGGAATCCGGTGCGTGGACTCCCTGTCGAGTGAGTCGGGGTCCTGCTGTTCAGTCGTATCCCTGAATGGGGAGGTGTGCGGTGATTCACGTGCCGCGGACGAGCATGTCGAGTACGCCACCCGGGGCGGCGCCTCGGAGTGCACCTGTCACGACCGTGCTCCGGACCGGGCGACGGATGTCCGGCCACGCCCGCGCACGCTCCTGCCGCTCCGCGCGGCGGCCACCGTCTGAGTTGCGGGCGGTCTGAGCAGCCCGGATGGTCGGATGATGAAGGCGATCAGCTACAGCAGGTACGGCGGGGCCGATGTCCTGGAGTACGGCGAGCGGCCCGACCCCAAGGTCGGCCCGGACACCGTTCTGGTGAAGGTGCGGGCCGCTGCCGTCAACCCGGTCGACTGGAAGGCGAGGGAGGGCCACCTCCAGTCCGGGCTGGAGGCCGTCTTTCCGGTGATCCCCGGATGGGATGTCTCCGGAGTCGTCGTGCAGCCCGGAATCGCCGTCGACGAGTTCGCCGTCGGCGACGAGGTCATCGGCTATGTGCGGGAGGACTTCCTGTCCCGCGGCACCTTCGCCGAGTACGTCGCCGCCCCCGTGCGCACGCTCGCCCGCAAGCCGCTGAGCCTGAGCTTCGAGGCCGCGGCGGGGCTGCCGCTGGTCGGCCTCACCGCGTACCAGGTGCTGCACCGCACACTGAGGATCCAGGACGGCGACACCGTGCTGGTCCACGCGGCCGCCGGCGGCGTGGGCTCACTGGCCGTCCAGCTCGCCCGGCATGCGGGCGCCCGCGTCATCGGCACCGCGAGCGAACGCAACCACGAGCACATCCGGCAGCTCGGCGGCGAACCGGTGGAGTACGGCGAAGGGCTCGCCGACCGGATCCGGGCCCTGGCCCCCGACGGGGTCGACGCCGCCTTCGACACCGTGGGCGGCGAGGCTCTCCGCGTCTCCGCGGACGTACTGAAACCTGAGGGCAGGCTGGCGTCCATCGCGGACGGCGAGGTCTTCTCGTACGGCGGGCGTTACGCCTTCGTACGGCCCGACGCGACGGATCTGACCCAGCTCGCGGGACTGGCCGAGCAAGGCATCGTCTCCGTCCATGTCGACCGGGTCTTCCCGCTGGAGCAGGCCGCCGACGCCCAGCGGCTCAACGAGGAGGGACGCACCCGCGGAAAGATCGTCGTCACTGTCCCCTGGGACAACTGAGCTGCGCGGAACGCCTCAGAAGATCATCGCCGCGGCGAACACCGCGAGCGCGATCGTGCACGCCGCCGCCGTCAGGGCGCCGCGCGGTGCCAGTGGCTGCGGCCGCGCGGTCCCCATCCCGAGCACCCGCCGGTGGGCCACCCGCAGAAACACAAGCCACGCCAGCACGCTCAGCGACACGGCGACGATCCCGGCCGGGGTCGCGCCGCCGTGCAGCGCCGCCTTCCCCGCCAGCACTGCCACCACCGTGCAGGACAGGGTGGTGCGCCGCCACGCCAGCCGGGTCCGCTCGGGTTGCAGTCCGGGGTCCCGCTCCCCGTCGGTCACCTGCCCTCCCAGCCGAAGAGGACCACCACCACCATCGCGACGGCGACGACGGCGACAGCGACACTGAGCAGCGTCGGGAACCGGGAGACCGGCAGGTCCTCGCCGCGCCGCATCGCCCGCTCGCACCGCACCCAGTGATTGACCGCCCGCAGGGAACAGAGCACACCGGCGGCGAGGAGTGCGAGCGCCAGCCCCGCCCTGACCCCCCAGGCCAGTTCCGGCAGGAACTGGTCGACGGCGAAACCGCCGCCGATGAGCGCAAGAGCCGTCCGGATCCAGGCGAGGAACGTGCGCTCGTTGGCGAGCGAGAAGCGGTAGTCGGGGGTGTCGCCCTCTTCACGGATCCGCTGCGGTGCAAACCACAGCTTCACGCTCTGTACGAACTCGTTCACGCCCGAACCCTATCGATCGTTTGGTCGCCGGCTGCCCGTCGGGGCCCGGCCTGCCCGGTACTCCTGCAACCGGTGGTACGTCTCCAGGCCGTCCGGCACCCACTCCCAGTCGTCGAGCCGCTCCGCCAGTTCGCCCTCGGTGAGGAACGTGTGCCAGGCGACCTCCTCCACCTGCGGATTCACCGGAAGCTCGCACTGCACCTGGTAGACGTACGACCACCAGGTGTGCTTTCCACCCGTGTAGAGGAACTTGAAGAGCGGTTCGGGGCGGGGGAGTCCGAAGACCCCGAGCTCCTCCTCGGCCTCCCGCAGCGCCGCCTCGTCGTAGGACTCGCCCGCGCCGACCACCCCGCCGACGAACATGTCGTAGCGCGAGGGGAAGACCAGCTTGGTCGCGGTCCTGCGGTGCACGAAGAGACGGCCCTCGGCGTCCCGGGCCTCGATGAAGACGCAGCGATGGCGCAGGCCCCGCGCGGTCGCCTCACCGCGCGGGGCCTGCCCCACGACCTCGTCGTTCTCGTCGACGATGTCCAGGATCTCGTCAGCAGCAGTCATGCCGCCCATACAACCTCAGACCGGAGTCCGGGACCCGGCCGGGGATCACTGACCCATGACGTACTTCACGGTCGGACCGGTGGTCCAGCCGCCGTCCACGGCGAGCTCGGCGCCGGTGATGTAGGAGGCGGCGTCCGAGAGCAGGAAGGTCACTGCCTGGGCGATCTCCGACGGCTCGCCGACCCGGCCCATCGGGGTGTTCGGGTAGTTGCCCTCACCCTGCTGGATGCCGACCGACGCGGTCATCGGCGTGTGGACCATGCCCGGGTGGACGGAGTTCACCCGCACCTTCGCCGTGCCCAGCTCCACCGCGCCGACCTTCGTGAGGCCGCGGACGCCCCACTTGGACGCGCCGTAACTGGAGGTCAGCGCGAGGCCCATCAGGCCGGCGGCCGAGGATATGTTGACGATCGAACCGCCACCGTTCTCCTTCATCACCGGGATGACGGTCTTCATGCCGATGAAGACGGCGGTCAGGTTGATGTCGATGACCTTGCGGAAGTGTTCGACCGTCTCGGTCTCCAGCGGCTGACCGGTCGACACGCCGGCGTTGTTGACCAGCCCGTCGATCCGGCCGAACTCGGCGAGGGCGAACTCGGCGACCCGCTGCCAGTCCTTCTCGGAGGTCACGTCGTGGTGCAGGAAGCGGGCGTCGGTGCCCAGCTCGGCGGCGGTCGCCGCGCCTTCTTCGTCGAGTACGTCGGTGATCACGACGCGGGCGCCGCCGGCGACGGCCCGACGGGCGGTCTCGGCGCCGAGGCCGCGGGCGCCGCCGGTGATGATGACGGTCTTGTCGCTGAGTCGGTGGAGGTCGGTCATGGTGATGTCCTTCATGCGGTACGGGGCACGGGTGCGTGCAGAAAAGCGGTCGTCGTCGCGACAAGATCGGCGCGGAACAGCTCCTCGCCGGTCAGCGGTTCGACGCCGTCGAGGTACTGGCGGGCGCGGTCGGCGAACGCCGCACCGATCAGGGTGAGCGCCAGATCGAGCCGCTCGAGCCGCAGGGGCCCGGGCAGCTCGGTCAGGCAGTCCGCCATGAGGCCGATGGCCCGCCCGTAGGCGGTGCCGTCCAGCGCGGGGTGCGGGGTGCCGGTGCGCAGCCCGGTCTCACGGCTGAGCTGGGCCGAGATCCGCAGGCAGCGACGGCCGCGGTCGTCGGCCAGCAGGCTCGACTCGGCGGTCACGAGAGCGGTGAGCAGCTCCCGTACGCCCGGTCCTTCGTCGCCTGTGCCGTCCGTGTTGTCGAGCGCGTCGAGGAGCGGTGCGATCACGCGTTCGGTACGGGCCTGCCGTCCGGCCATCACGGCGTCCAGAAGTCCCGCCCGGGAGCCGAAGTGGTACTGCACCGCGGAGGGGTTGCTCTGCCCGGCCAGCCGGACGATGTCCCGCAGCTGGGCGCCGTCGGTGCCCTGGGCGGCGAAGATCTCCTCGGCCGCGCGAATCAGTCGTTCCCGGGTCTCGGGCCCTGATGTTCTCGCCATGCCGAACACTGTAATGCTGGCCATTATTAATAACCAGGCGCACCGCCCCGACTGTGAGGGAACAGACGCGGAGCCGGTCGCCCGGCCGCCCGTCAGCGCGGCTGGAGGCTGCGCCTGCGGTGATGGTGGCCGCGCCCCTCCGGCATCGCCGGATGCAGCCCCAGCAGCAAGATCCCGACGACGATCGCCGTCAGACCCGCCGCCTGCCAGGCCAGCGCGGCCGCGTCGGTGCGCAGCTGGTCGCCGAGGAACCCGACCCCGCAGGCGATCCCGGCCAGCGGCTGGGCGGCGGTCAGCGCGGGCAGCGACGTCCGCAGCGGCCCCGTCTCGAAGGCGCTCTGCACCAGGATCAGGCCCGTCACACCCAGCACCACCACCGCGTACGGCTGCCAGCCCGTCACCAGGGCCGTCCATCCCCCGTCCGACAGTCGTTGTCCGCTCACTCGGGTCAGCGCGTCCTGGAGGCCGTACAGCAGTCCGGCCGCCACCGCGAGCAGAGCGGGGGCCGCTCCGTGCTGCGAGCGCTTCGCGAACGTGGTCAGCACCAGGGCGATGCCCACGACCACGCCGATCACCAGCCAGTGCCGCAGCTCGTTCGTGACCACCTGTCCACCCTGGGGCCGGCCTCCCAGCAGGAAGGCGGTGACCCCGCCGGCCAGCAGCCAGAGCCCCGCCCAGCCCTGTCGGCCCAGCCGCTGCCCGGTGCGATGGCGCGACAGAGCCATCGCGAAGAGCAGATTGGTCGCCAGCAGCGGCTCGACGACGGACACCTCGCCCTTGCCCAGGGCCAGCGCCCCCAGCACCATCCCACAGACCATCAGTCCGATCCCGGCCAGCCAGCTCGGCACCCGCATCAGGTCGAGCAGCAGCCGGGGGGAGAGGAAGTCGCTCCTCGGGGCGTGCTCGGCGGCGGCCTGCTGCAGGACAAAGCCGAATCCCAGGCAGCAGGCGGCGCTCACGGCGAGCACGAGGACCAGCACCGACACCGTTCTCTTCCTCAAGTCCGGCCAGGGGAGGGTGATTTGTTTCGACGATAGCGCCTCGGCGGCAGGGGTGCGGCCGGAGCGCCGCCGACCGGGCGGTTGACGCCGCACCGGCCGGTGCCCAAGATCTGACGCACGAGTAACTTCCGGCTCGCTCCGGCCCGCCCCGACAAGGATGGAACCCATGGCGTACGACGCTGATGTGATCGTGATCGGGGCAGGGCTCGCGGGTCTCGTGGCCACTGCCGAGCTCGTCGACGCGGGCCGCACGGTGATCCTGCTCGACCAGGAGCCCGAGCAGTCGATCGGTGGTCAGGCGCACTGGTCCTTCGGCGGTCTCTTCCTCGTCGACTCGCCCGAGCAGCGCCGCATGCGGATCAAGGACAGCCAGGAGCTGGCCCTTCAGGACTGGCTCGGCACGGCGGGGTTCGACCGCAAGGAGGACCACTGGCCACGGAAGTGGGCCGAGGCGTACGTCGATTTCGCTGCCGGGGAGAAGCGGTCCTGGCTGCATGCCCAGGGGCTGCGGATCTTCCCCGTCGTCGGCTGGGCCGAACGCGGCGGTTACGACGCGACCGGCCACGGCAACTCCGTACCCCGTTTCCACATCACGTGGGGCACCGGCCCCGGCGTCGTCGCTCCGTTCGAACGCCGGGTCCGCGAGGGCGTCGCCAAGGGGCTCGTCCGGCTGAGGTTCCGCCACCGGGTCACCGGTCTCGGCCGCACCGCGGGCGCCGTCGACACCGTGACCGGCGAAGTCCTCGAATCGAGCGGCGCCGAGCGCGGCACCGCGAGCAGCCGCGTGGCGACCGGCACCTTCGAGCTGAAGGCGCAGGCGGTGATCGTCACCTCCGGTGGCATCGGCGGCAACCACGACCTCGTCCGCGCCCAGTGGCCCGAGCGGCTCGGCACCCCGCCCGCGAAGATGCTCTCCGGGGTGCCCGCCCATGTCGACGGGCTGATGCTCGGGATCACCGAGGAGGCGGGTGCCCACCACATCAACCGTGACCGGATGTGGCACTACACGGAAGGCATCGAGAACTGGAACCCGATCTGGGCCGAGCACGGCATCCGGATCCTGCCGGGCCCCTCCTCGCTGTGGCTGGACGCCCGCGGCAGGCGTCTGCCGGTCCCGCTCTTCCCGGGCTTCGACACGCTCGGCACCCTCGAACACATCATGAAGTCCGGCCACGACTACACCTGGTTCGTTCTCGACCAGAAGATCATCGGGAAGGAGTTCGCGCTCTCCGGCTCCGAGCAGAACCCCGACCTGACCGGGAAATCGGTCCGTGACGTGATCGGCCGGGCGCGCGCCGACGTGCCGGGCCCGGTCAAGGCGTTCATGGACAACGGCGTGGACTTCGTCGTCGAGAAGGACCTCGACGCGCTGGTCCGCGGCATGAACGCCCTCACCGGCGAGCAGTTGATCGACGCGGACGCGCTGCGCCGCGAGATCGCCGCCCGGGACCGCGAGATCGCCAACCCGTTCACCAAGGATCTCCAGATCACGGCGGTCCGCGGGGCGCGCGCCTATCTGGGCGACAGGTTGATCCGTACGGCGGCGCCGCACCGCATCCTCGACCCGAAGGCCGGCCCGCTGATCGCCGTGCGGCTGAACATCCTCACCCGCAAGTCGCTCGGCGGACTGGAGACGGACCTCTCGTCGCGGGTGCTGACCGAGGACGGCACGCCGCTCGCCGGTGTGTACGCGGCGGGGGAGGCGGCCGGATTCGGCGGCGGAGGAGTGCACGGCTACCGCTCGCTCGAAGGGACGTTCCTCGGCGGCTGCATCTTCTCCGGGCGGGTGGCGGGCCGCGCCGCGGCCGAGGCGGTCGGCGTCTGAGGGCTGTCCCGTCATCCCCGGTGGTTCGGCGCGCGGCGTCGGATGCGGTGCATCGCAAGGCGGCGGAAGGGGCCCGAGCGAAGGGGGCCCCATGTCCTGACGGCGGTGGGGGAGTCGATGACCGACGCCGCCGCAGATGCGCGTGCCCGACCCCGCGAGCCCGGCACGATCCGAACGAGAGGCGGCCGCAGTCGCGTCACCCCCCGACGACGGGGTCGAGCAGCTCGACGACCCGGAACCGTTCGGCGACGATCAGTGTGTCGTCGTCGACCGTGAACTCCGGGTCGCCGAGCGCCTCCCGCATCTCCTCCCCGTGCCAGAACCGCTCATGGCCCGCGCGCCACTGCGCCACCGATGTGTCGCCCTCGCCCTCGTCGAGCACATGCTGGAGACCGACGTCACCGAGCCGCACGACCCGTACCTCCGTCACCTCGACGACCGCGATCTCCCGGCCGTCCGAATCGATCAGCGCCGACCGTTCGCCCACCGCGGGCAGTTCCTCCTGCTCCGCCGCGTACTCCGCGAGCAGTCCCGTCGTCGACACCTTCACGCCGGCGAGCACCGCGCCCACCAGCTGATCGCGCAGCGGCCCGGGAAAGGCGAGAAGGAACGGTTTGAGAGCTTCACGGTTCGACATGGCGCAAGTCTCACATGTCACGGCACCTCCCGAAGGAAAGGAGGGGAAAGTCCGGGGTCCGGCCAACCCATCTGGAAATGAGCGCAGTTGATCGCGATTCAGCTCTTGACGTGGAGCCCTGCCTGCCGCTTTGCTGTGGCGCGTTCGACATGTCTGTACCTGCCTCGTACATGTTTGCGCCAGGGCTCGTGCTGTGCTCGTACCCGCGCCGTAAAGGAAGCCAGCGGTGTCACCGCCCCCGCCTCCCCCGGGCCGCTCCCGAAGACGGGGCGGGCGCTCCGGCCGCCCCTTCGACACCGCACTCGACGACACCGAACTCATCGATGTACGAGGACAGATCACCCGGGGCCGGTGGACCAGGGCCCGCTCCCCGCTGGTCGCCACCGGCCACGACCGGGACCGCCGCGGCCACCCCTCCCGGTCGTGGCGCACGCCGAGCGTTACCGCGTCCCGGTGGCCGCCGGCGGCGAGTCCGACGACCCGGTGGGCTCCGGGCACTGCTCGGGGCGGCGGGCCCGGCAGGTGATGAAGGCCGCCTTCGACCGGTGGCTGGAGCGGGAGCGCGAGGGCCATCGTGCCGACCTCGACTTCCCGGCCCACGCGAAGGTGTGCGAGGGCCGGTCCGCGGAGGCCGCCGCCCTCTTCCGGCGCATCGGCCACCATGCCACGCCCGCCCGCGCCCCGGTCGTCATCCGGCCGGGACCCGTACCGGACCTTTCCGCACGGCACGCGGCGCCGCACCCGGAACCCCGTGACCACCCATCGCCGCCGCGCCACCCCCCGTTGTGCACCTCACCGCATTTCTTCTCAACGAAGGGACCACCCCCGCCATGTCGACGGGCAGTTCAAGAACGAGCGAGACCGGCACCACCGGCGGCATCAGCACCTGCACGGGTGAGGAACGGGCCCTGCGCGCGGACCGGCTCGGCACCCCGGGACTGCTTCTCTCGGTCCTCGCCGCCAGCGCACCCCTGATGGTCGTCGCCGGGGTGATGCCCACCGTCTTCGGCGTGATGGGCATCGTCGGCCAGCCGCTGCTGTACGTCATCCTCGGCATCGTCCTCATGCTGTTCAGCGTCGGTTACGCGGAGATGAGCCGGCACGTCCACAACGCCGGTGCCTTCTACGCGTACATCGCCCGAGGACTCGGCCCGACCGCGGGCGCCGGTGCGTCACTCGTCGCGCTCGTCGCGTACAGCGCCATGCAGGTCGGCATCTACGGCATCCTCGGTTTCGAGGTCTCCGGCCTGTTCTCCACCTACCTGGAGATCGACCTCGCCTGGTGGATCCCGGCAGTCGTCGCCGTCGTGATCGTCGGTGTGCTCGGCTGGCTGAAGATCGACCTCAACGCCAAGGTGCTCGGTGTGCTGCTGGTCGTCGAGTGCGCCCTCGTCGTGATCTTCGACATCGCCGCCGTCTCCAAGCCGGGACCGGAGGGCCTGTCGCTGCACGCCTTCAACCCCGACACCCTCGCCGGTGCCGGACTCGGCACCGCGCTCTGCTTCTGCATCGCCGCGTTCGTCGGGTTCGAGCAGGCGCCGGTGTACGCAGAGGAGACCAGCCGCCCGCAGATCGTCGTCTCCCGGGTGATGTTCCTCGCCGTCGGCTACGCCGCCCTGTTCCTCGCGATCAGCTCCTGGGCACTGACCGTCGCCGCGGGCCCCGGCTTCATCGCCGACACCTCGCTGAAGGAGGGCCCCGGGATGCTGTTCGGTCTCACCGAGGACCGGCTCGGCACCACCTTCACCGACGTGCTGCACGTCCTCTTCGTCACCGGCATGTTCGCGGCGCTGCTCAGCTTCCACAACGTTGTCGCCCGGTACGCGTTCGCGATGGGCCGTGAGAACCTGCTGCCCGCCGCGTTCGGCCGGACCAACAGGTCCAGCGGTGCCCCGGCCACCGGCTCGCTGCTCCAGTCCGGCGTCTCCCTGGCCATCGTGCTGGCCTTCGCGTTCACGGACGACAAGCCGGCCGGCGACCCGACCGCCCCGGTGCTGCACCTGTTCACCTGGATGGGCAACGTCGGCGCGCTCGGCGTCATCGTGCTGATGGCCGCCGCCTCCTTCGCCGTGATCGCCTTCTTCGTCAAGCGCGGCGCAGGCCGGGCGCAGTTGTGGCGGCTGATCGCCTCCGGCCTGGCCGGTGTGGCGCTGGTGGCCATCGCGGTCTTCACGGTCCGGGACTTCGACGTTCTCGTCGGATCCGGTCCCGGCTCGGTGCTCAACTGGCTGTTGCCCGGAGTCGTCGTCGCCTCGCTCGTCATCGGCCTGGTGTACGGGGCGGTGCTGCGCTCGACGAAGCCGGCGGTGCACGCCAGGATCGGCCTGGGCAACGAGGCGTTCCAGCCGGAGAAGGCGGCGGGGAGCGGTGCGGCCCACCGCTGAGGCCCGTCGCCTTACCGAAGTGTGACGGACACCCGCGGCCCCTGGTGACATGCGGCCGCGGGTGCTCGAATGGGCTGGTGAACAGTCGACCTCCCGATGCCGCAGGCACACCCGTGGGCCGTCGCCTGGTCCTGACCATGCTGGGGCTCGGCGCCGCCGGAGTCGTGGCGGCGCCCGCCCTGCAGCGTGTCCTGGAGTCCGGGCTCGGCGCGGTCGCCGACAAGGACCCCACCGGCCTGAGCGGACTGCTGCCCAACGGCGGCGGATTCCGCTACTACTCCGTCGCCTCCTCGGTACCGAGGAAGAGCGCCACGGACTACCGGCTGACGGTCGACGGCCTGATCGACCGGCCCGCCACGTACACCCTCGACCGGCTCCGTGCCCTGCCGCAGACGCGGCTGGTCCGCGACGTCCAGTGCGTCACCGGCTGGCGCGTCCCCGAGACCCCGTTCGAGGGCGTACGGCTCTCCACGCTGCTGGACGCGGCCGGGGTCCGGCCCGGGGCGAAGGCGGTCCGTTTCACCTGCTTCGACGGCACGTACAGCGAGAGTCTCACCCTCGACCAGGCCCGGCGCCCCGACGTGCTGGTCGCCCTGCGCATGCAGGACAGGCCGGTGGCCCACTCCCACGGCGGCCCGGTCCGCCTCTACGTGGCCCCGATGTACTTCTACAAGTCGGCGAAATGGCTCTCCGGGATCACCGTCACCGACTCCGTGAAACCCGGTTACTGGGAGGAGCTCGGCTATGACGTCGACGCCTGGGTCGGGCGGTCCAACGGCCGCGACGATGCCCCCACCGGCTGACCCCACCGGGCGGGTGCACCGCTTCAGCAGGGCGGAGCGCCGGGTGCACCGCACCACGGCCTGGCTGATGCTGCCGTGCGTGGCTACCGCCGCCTGCCTGTACCTGCCCCAGCTCGCCGAGCTCGTCGGCCGCCGCCGTCTCGTAGTCACCGTGCACCAGTGGTCCGGGCTGCTGATCCCCGTACCGCTGCTCGCCGGTCTCGTCTCCCGGGCGCTGCGCGCCGACCTGTCCCGGCTCAACCGGTTCGGGCCGCACGACCGCCAGTGGCTGCGGGCGGTGCGCCGCCGTGACCGGAGGCCCGGGTCCCGGCCCGCCGGTAAGTTCAACGCGGGGCAGAAGCTGTACGCCGCCTGGATCGCGGGCGCCGTGCTCGTCATGACCGGCACCGGACTGCTGATGTGGTTCACCGGCCTGGCCCCGCTGGTGTGGCGGACCGGCGCCACGTTCGTCCACGACTGGCTCGCGCTGGCCATCGGGATCGTGCTGGCCGGGCACATGGCGATGGCGCTCGCCGACCCGGAGGCACGCCGAGGCATGCGCACCGGGTCGGTCGAGCGCCATTGGGCGCGGGCCGAACACCCGCTGTGGGGGGAGTTCGCCGAGAGGCCGGAAGGGCGGTCCGGCGAGTCGCGGGACGACTCGCCGGACCTGCGTTAGAGGACCAGCGACAGCAGCAGGATGAAGGCGAGCGAGACCACGGAGATGATGGTCTCCATCACCGACCAGGTCTTCACCGTCTGGCCGACGCTCATCCCGAAGTACTCCTTCACCAGCCAGAAACCGGCGTCGTTGACGTGGCTGAAGAAGAGCGAGCCCGCACCGACGGCGAGGACCAGCAGCGCGGCGTGCGACGTCGACATGTCGGCGGCGAGCGGGGCGACCAGACCGGCCGCCGAGATCGTGGCCACGGTCGCCGAGCCGGTCGCGAGCCGGATCGCGACGGCGATCAGCCAGCCCAGCAGCAGCGCCGGGATCGACCAGTCCTTGGAGAAGTCCAGGATCATCTGGCCCACACCGGCATCGATGAGGGTCTGCTTGAAGCCACCGCCCGCACCGACGATCAGCAGCACGCCCGCGATCGGGGCGAGGGACTTCTCGACGGTGGTGGAGAGCCGGCCCTTGCTGAAACCGGCTGCCCGGCCCAGCGTGAACATCCCGACGATGACGGCCGCGAGGAGCGCGATCAGCGGCGAGCCGATGACATCGGTGACCTGCTGGACGTGGTTCTCCGGGTCGTCCACGACGATGTCGACGAGGGCCTTGGCCAGCATCAGCACGACGGGCAGCAGGATGGTCGCCAGCGTGGCGCCGAAGCTGGGGCGACGCTCCAGGTCCTCCGACGGACGCTGCGGGATCATCTTCTCGGGCGCCTTGATGTCCACCCAGCGGGCGGCGTAGCGGGAGAAGACGGGGCCCGCGATGATCACGGTCGGTATGGCGACCAGGACACCGAGCGCCAGCGTGACACCGAGGTTGGCGCCGAGGGCGTCGATCGCCACCAGCGGGCCGGGGTGCGGCGGGATCAGCCCGTGCATCACGGAGAGACCGGCCAGCGCCGGGATACCGATCCGCATCAGGGAGTAGTTGCCGCGCTTGGCGACGAGCAGCACGACCGGGATCAGCAGCACGATGCCGACCTCGAAGAACAGCGGCAGACCGATGATCGAGGCGATGAGGACCATCGCCCACGGCATGGCGCGCCCACTCGCCTTCGCGAGAATCGTGTCGACGATCTGGTCCGCGCCGCCGGAGTCGGCGAGCAGCTTGCCCAGGATGGCGCCGAGCGCGATCAGGACACCTACGCCTGCGACGGTCGAGCCGAGACCGGTGGTGAAGCTGGCGATCGTCTTGGCGGGCGCGGCACCGGCGAAGGAGCCGAGGGCCAGCGAGCCGATGGTCAGCGCGAGGAACGCGTGCAACTTGAACTTGGTGATCAGCAGCACGATGACGGCGATGCCGGCCAGGACGGCAATGCCCAACTGCGCGTTGCCTGCCGAAGTGATCGGTTCGACGGCGTCCGCTGCCAACATCTCGACGTTGAGACTGGTCACGGTGGGGATCCTTAGTCTTCGAGCCGACGCAGCGCGGCGACGGCTCGCTGGGTGATTTCTTCGGGGGTGCCGGACACATCGACGGAGACGCCGGCCTCGTCCTCCTGCAGCGGCTGCAGGGTGGCGAACTGCGAGTCGAGCAGCGCGGTCGGCATGAAGTGGCCCTTGCGGTCCGCCATGCGCTCCTCGATGAGGGCCCGGTCGCCGGTCAGGTGGAGGAAGACGGCACCGGGGGCCTCGGCGCGCAGCCGGTCGCGGTAGACCCGCTTGAGCGCCGAGCTGCTGACGACCCCGCCGAGTCCGTCCCGGCTGTGCGCCCACTGCCCGATCGCATCGAGCCAGGGCCACCGGTCGGCGTCGTCCAGCGGCGTGCCGGCCGACATCTTGGCGATGTTCGCCGCGGGATGGAAGTCGTCGCCCTCGGCGTAGGGAACGCCGAGTTCGGCGGCGAGCAGGGGACCGATCGTCGTCTTGCCGGTCCCTGCTACGCCCATCACCACGACTACGTGGGGGGTGCTCATTGGTGGTGCCTCGCTGTCTCCGTCGATGTCGTCCTCGACACCGGTCCGTCGCGCTACTGAAACCCATACGTAGGACTTATTCAAGATGTTGTGATTTAAAAGTCATACTTTTTGTTCGCGGTACGCGCCCCGTAGGCTTTGCCCATGACCACACAGGGCCCTGGGCTCCATACACACGTGCTGGACACCCTGGGTCTGGAGATCGCCGCGGGGGACTGCCCGCCGGGCCGGGTGCTGCGCACCGACGAGCTGGCCCAGCGCTTCGACGTCTCGCGCACGGTCGTGCGCGAAGTGGTCCGCGTCCTCGAATCCATGCACCTGGTCGAGTCCCGGCGCCGGGTCGGCGTGACCGTACAGCCGACCGAGGCATGGAACGTCTACGATCCGCAGGTCATCCGGTGGCGACTGGCCGGCGCCGACCGGCCGCGCCAGCTGCGTTCCCTGACCGTCCTGCGCTCGGCGATCGAACCGGTCGCGGCCGGACTCGCCGCCCGGCACGCCACGCCGGAACAGTGCGCCGCCCTCACCGAATGCGCCCTCGGCATGGTCGCGACCTCACGCGGCCAGCAGCTGGAGGGATACCTGGAGCACGACATCGCGTTCCACCGGATCGTGCTCAACGCCTCCGGCAACGAGATGTTCGCGCGGCTCGGGGACGTCGTCGCCGAGGTACTGGCGGGACGCACCCACCACCAGGTGATGTTCGAGGACCCGGACCCGGCGGCGGTCACGCTCCACGTACGTCTCGCGGAAGCGGTGCGGGAGGGCGACGTGGCGGATGCGGAGCGGCTGACGAAGGAGATCGCGGTGGGCGCCCTGCACGAACTGGACGTGCTCGCCCCCTGAGACCGCGGGGCGCGCGCCGCACGGGGACCCGCCCCGGGACCCGAGTGCCGGGGCCGGATGCGGAGGGCAGGGCCCGCCCGCGACGGCTCGCTCACCGCCCGAGTCGTCGGCGCCCTCCGGTGGGACCGCGAGCGCGGGGCCCAGCCCCGAACTCGTCGCCGCCCGGAAGCAGTTGACCTTCCAGTGGTTCCGGGCCGGCTCGGTGATCGTCCACCCCGACGACATCGCCCGGTTCCGGGGGTCCGGCACCACGACACGGAGGCCTGACCCGACGGCAGGCGGCCCCGCGGAACCTTTGGTGGGGCCGCCCTCCCGTGCGCCACCGTGCCGCCGCTGCCGGGACACCCAGGCACCGCGTACGGTTGTTCGTGTTCGATCTTCGGATGTCGGTCGAACGTCACAGGGACCGTCACGAAAAGGGAGCCCACGGTATGGCGCAGCAGGTGCAAGGGGTCATCGCACCGGGAAAGAACGAGCCGGTACGGGTCGAGACGATCGTGATCCCGGACCCCGGTCCCGGTGAGGCCGTGGTGAAGATCCAGACGTGCGGCGTCTGCCACACCGACCTGCACTACAAGCAGGGCGGCATCAACGACGACTTCCCGTTCCTGCTCGGCCACGAGGCCGCGGGAATCGTGGAGTCCGTCGGTGAGGGGGTCACGGACGTCGAGCCCGGCGACTTCGTCGTCCTCAACTGGCGTGCGGTCTGCGGGCAGTGCCGGGCGTGTCGGCGCGGCCGCCCCTGGTACTGCTTCGACACGCACAACGCCAAGCAGAAGATGACGCTGCTGGACGGCACCGAACTGTCGCCCGCGCTCGGTATCGGAGCGTTCGCGGAGAAGACCCTGGTCGCCGCGGGCCAGTGCACCAAGGTCGACCCCGAGGTCTCCCCGGCCGCCGCCGGGCTGCTCGGCTGCGGCGTCATGGCGGGCATCGGGGCCGCGATCAACACCGGCGAGGTCGGCCGTGGCGACTCGGTCGCCGTCATCGGCTGCGGCGGTGTCGGCGACGCGGCCGTCATGGGCGCCCGGCTGGCCGGCGCCGCGAGGATCATCGCGGTGGACATCGACGACCGCAAGCTGGAGACGGCGAAGAAGATGGGTGCCACGCACACCGTCAACTCCCGCACCACCGACCCGGTCGAGGCGATCCGCGCCCTGACCGGCGGCAACGGCGCCGATGTCGTCATCGAGGCGGTCGGCCGCCCGGAGACGTACAAGCAGGCGTTCTACGCCCGCGACCTCGCCGGCACGGTCGTCCTGGTCGGCGTCCCCACCCCGGAGATGCAGCTCGAACTGCCGCTGATCGACGTGTTCGGCCGCGGCGGCTCGCTCAAGTCGTCCTGGTACGGCGACTGCCTGCCCTCGCGCGACTTCCCGATGCTCATCGACCTTCACCAGCAGGGCCGGATCGACCTCGGTGCGTTCGTCACGGAGACCATCGGGCTCGGCGACGTCGAGCAGGCCTTCACCCGGATGCACGAAGGCGACGTGCTGCGCTCGGTGGTGGTGTTCTGATGACGGCCCGCATCGACCACCTCGTCACCTCCGGCACCTTCGCCCTCGACGGCGGCGAGTGGGACGTCGACAACAACGTCTGGATCATCGGCGACGACACCGAGGCGATCGTCATCGACGCCGCCCATGATCCGGTCGCCATCGAGGACGCGCTCGGCGGCCGCACGCTGCGCGCCATCGTCTGCACGCACGCCCACAACGATCACATCGACGCGGCCCCGGCCCTCGCCGACGCCACGGGTGCGCCGATCCTGCTGCACCCCGACGACCTGCCGCTGTGGAAGCAGACCCACCCGGACCGCACGCCGGACGCCGAACTGGCGGAGGGCCAGGAGCTGCAGATCGCCGGGACCACGCTCCAGGTCCTGCACACACCCGGTCATGCCCCGGGCGCGGTGTGCCTGTACGCCCCCGAGCTGTCCACCGTCTTCACCGGGGACACGCTCTTCCAGGGCGGGCCCGGCGCCACCGGACGGTCGTTCTCGCACTTCCCGACGATCGTCGCGTCGATCAGGGACCGGCTGCTCGCACTGCCGGCGGACACCACCGTCCGTACCGGACACGGCGACTCCACCACGATCGGCGCCGAGGCGCCGCACCTCGACGAGTGGATCGCCCGCGGGCACTGACGTCAGGGGATCACCGGTCCGGCCACGCGGAGAGCCGCAGACCGCTCTCGAAGCGGCGCGGCCCGCCCGTGACCGGATCGGTGAACTCCAGCACCCGGGCAAGGAGCTGCAGCGGACGCGTCCAGTCGTCCGCCGCCCCTTCCGGTTCGACCACCGGATAGACCGGATCATGGACGAGCGGCAGACCCAGACTGTTCATATGAACCCGGAGCTGGTGGGTGCGCCCGGTGGCCGGCAGCAACCGGTAGCGGCCCAGCCCGGCCCGGTGCTCCAGCAGCTCGATCCGGCTCTCGCTGTTCGCCTCGCCCGGTTCCTCCCGGGCCGCGATCACCCCGCGCTCCTTGACGATCCGGCTGCGTACGGTGCGCGGGAAGGCAAGTCCCGGGTCGTAGGGTGCCACCGCCTCGTACTCCTTGCGCACCCGCTTGTCGCGGAACAGCGTCTGGTACGCGCCCCGTTCCTCGGGCCGTACGACGAAGAGCACCAGGCCCGCCGTCAGCCGGTCCAGCCGGTGCGCGGGCTGCAACGTCGGCAGAGCGAGCTCGCGGCGGAGCCGGGCCACCGCTGTTTCGGTGATGTGCCGGCCGCGCGGTGTCGTGGCGAGGAAGTGCGGCTTGTCGGCGACGACGAGATGCGCGTCGCGGTACACGACACCGACGGGGAACGGCACCGGCTCCTCCGGCGCGAAGTCCCGGTGGAACCAGAGATACCGGCCCGCCGTGTACGGCTCGTCGGGCGCCACGGGCCCCTGCACCGAGACGAACCTGCCCTCGGCGAGCATGGTGTCCACCCGGTCCGCTCCGATCGCGCCTCCGAACCGCGCCAGCAGATGGTCACGGACCGTTGCCCACTCCCCGCCCGGATCCTCGGGGAGCCGCACCCGCACCGGATCGATCCCGTCCCGCTGCGGCAGGGGCGCCGACGGAGGCTTCGCCCGGCCCCTCATCGGGAGGTCCCGCCCGGTGCGTCGGCGCCCGGGGCGCGGCAGTTGCTGACGGTGCTGGTGGTCATGGTGCCGGTCATCCTGTCACAGCGTCGGCGCAGCTCACCGGCGGTGTCGGACCGATGACGGCGTCACCTTCCCGGGGCCGCACCCGATGCGTTCGGCCCCCGCGGCGAGATGGCCGGGCAGCAGCGGACGGGTGATCCCGGCGCTTCGGATCGGTACGCAGCGAGAGCTCGACGACGAAGACCACCCGACCGGTCCGGCACATCGTCCGGCGGCCACCGGACCGGGAACCAGCCGTACCTCACCCCACGGGCGAGAACACGAACGAGAACTCCGTAGCCGCTGCGTCGAGGCGGTACTCCGGCAGCACGCCCGGCCCGCACGACTGCGACCCGATGCCCTGCAGCGCGTGATCCAGGTGGACCCAGACGGTCTCCCCGGCCACCAGATCCGGCCCGTGCCCCGCAGTGTCCAGCTGCTCGCTCGTCCACCGTCGTGCGGAGAACCAGAACGGCGCGCCGCCCTCGGCCCGCACCCCGGCACCGTCGCCGTCCGTCAGCTCCGCCCAGCGGACGTCGGCCCGGGCGCCGTTCTCCTGCGGCCGGACGTACGGGGTCTGCATCGCGTCGACGGACATCTCCCACCGCCCGAGCATCGAGGCGGCCCGGGTGTCCGGGTACGCCTCACCGGGCCCGCCGCCGAACCATCGAGCCCCGCCGTACGCGGCAGGGAGCCCGAACCGGATCCCCAGCCGGGGCAGCGGCACCCGCCACTCGCCCTCGGGCGCCACGGACACGGTGAGCCCGAGCCGTTCCCCGTCGGCGGTCCACCGGTACTCCGTACGCAGCCCCGTATCCACCCCGGCGGGCGCCACCCATGTCCGTACGGTCAGCGAGTCCTCGCCCACCTCCACGGCGTCGATCCGGTGGCGCATCCGGTGCAGCCCCAACTCCCGCCACCGCAGCCCGTACCGTTCGTCCGGCTGCCAGGCCGCACCGTTGTCGTTGTCGGTGGGCGCCCGCCACACATCGAGCCGCAGCGCCTGAACCGGCACGTCCCCGAGCCGGACCAACGCCCCGGTCGCCGCATCGAAGACGCCGCCCCCGAGGACGATCCCCCCGTCGGCCGCCGCCGGTCGCGATCCCACCGCGGCCGCAGCCGGAACCACCGCCCCGACGGCCGGCTGCCCCCAAGCCACCACATGCCCGCGCCCGGCCCACGCGGCGTCCTCGGCGAGCACCGCCCGCACGGTCCACACGCCCTCGCCGCCCCCGGGGAGTGCCACCTCCGCCTGGGCTCCGGGCGCCAGGCCGGGCACGGTGAGCGGGCCCGATGCGCGGAGTTCCCCGTCCACCTCGTGCGACCAGACGAACTCCAGGTGGCCGAGGTCCGCGAAGTCGTACCCGTTGACGATCCGGACGGTTCCCGTCGATGTCCCGGCCTCGATCCGTACCGGTTCGACGACCTTCTTGTACTCGATCAGCCCGGGGGAGGGCGTGCGGTCGGGGAAGAGCAGTCCGTCGCAGACGAAGTTGCCGTCGTGCAGCTCCTCGCCGAAGTCCCCGCCGTAGGCGAAGCCGTGCTCGGGGTGGGCGATTCCGTGGTCGATCCACTCCCAGACGAACCCGCCCTGGCAGCGCTCGTACTGCTCGAAGAGCCGCTGGTACTCGCTCAGTCCGCCGGGACCGTTGCCCATCGCGTGCCCGTACTCGCACATGATGAACGGCATCGCGCGCCGCCGGGCGTCCAGCGCCGGGTCGCTCCACGGGTCCTCGGCCCGCTTCCCGATCAGCTCGACCTCGGCGTGCGTCGGATACATCCGCGAGTACAGGTCGACGTCCTTGCAGGAGAGATCGCCCTCGTAGTGCACCAGGCGCTCCGGATCCCGGTCCTTGACCCACTCGGCCATCGCCGTGAGCCCGCGCCCCGACCCGCACTCGTTGCCGAGAGACCAGATGATCACCGAGGCGTGGTTCTTGTCGCGCTCCACCATGCGCGCGGCCCGGTCGAGCAGTGCCGGGGTCCACCGTTCGTCGTCGACCGGGTTGCTGCGCCACTCCAGGTCGACAAAGCCATGTGTCTCCAGATCGCACTCGTCGATCACCCAGAGCCCGAGCTCGTCGCAGAGATCCAGGAACGCCGGGTGGGGCGGGTAGTGGCTCGTCCGTACGGCATTGATGTTGTGCCGCTTCATCAGGACCAGATCGCGCCGCATCGTGTGCGCGTCCACGGTCCGCCCGGTCTCCGGGTGGAACTCGTGCCGGTTCACGCCGCGGAAGAGCACCCGCCGGCCGTTGACCTTGACGACCCCGTCCTCGACGGCGACGGTACGGAATCCGATCCGCAGCGGTATCCGCTCACCGGCCGTCACCAGCTCACCGTCGTAGAGCCGGGGCGTCTCGGCGGTCCACGGTTCGACCGGCACGGTCACCGCCTCGTCCGTTGCGACATCGACCCCCAGTCCGGGCACGAGGACCCGCCCGTCGGCGCCGTCGCACTCCACCCGCAGCGTCCCGGTCCCGGCGCGGTGGTCGTAGCCGGCGTGCACGAAGAAGTCCCGGGGCGCGCCGTCCGGCCGGTGCAGCAGCGTGACGTCCCGGAAGATCCCCGGCAGCCACCACTGGTCCTGGTCCTCCAGATAGCTTCCGGAGGACCACTGGTGCACCCGTACGGCCAGTACGTTGCCCTCGGCCCGCACGAGCCCGCCGACCGCGAACTCGTGCGGCAGTCGGGACCCCTTGAAATCCCCCAGCTCCTCGCCGTTGAGCCAGACCCGGGCGGCGGACTCCACCCCGTCGAACCGCAGCACGCACTCGCCGCCCTCCGGCCACCCGGCCGGCAGATCGAAGGTCAGCAGGTGGTCCCCGGTCGGATTCTCGGTCGGCACCAGCGGCGGATCGACCGGGAAGGGGTAGACGACATTCGTGTACGCGGGAGCTCCGCCGGCTCCCTGCAGCACCCAGTGTCCGGGCACCGCGACGGTTCCCCAACCGGACGCGTCGAACCCGGACTGCGCGAACGAGGCGTCCTCGGCGGAAGCGGTCGGCGAGAGCCGGAACCGCCAATCCCCGTTCAACGACATCCGCCCGGCGTCCGACCTCGCGTACCAGGACCGGGGCGGCAGCCCGCCCGATCCGGGGGACACGTCCGTGTACCAGGGAAGGGGGTGCGTATGCGTACGGCTCATGATTCTCCCTGCTCGGCGACGCCCGGCTCGCTGAAGGACGTTAGTCAGGGATGAACCGTTTCAACAAGGGGGCGGAGGAGTCGGCGCCGGATGACTTCGGCGACCGAGTCCCTGCGGGGGCACAGGGGCTCCTGCGCGGCGTACCGGCGCCGGTCCCCGGTCCCGGTGGACCTGCGCCGGCAGCCGTGCGGAACCCGCCGAAACACATTCGGCCCATCGGCGCCGTGGCCGGCTTGACGCGGTGACGACCGGCCAACACAGTCGAGATGCGATCCGATCGACGTCCCCACCACGACCCGTGCCCGCGCGGTCCGGCCGCCGGCCGTCGGCAGACACTACGGGAAGGCAGCGATGGCCGAGAACCGGAGCGAGACGCGGTCTGTGCCGCCCGGCGGGCCCGAGCCCCCTGGCCTCGGAAAGCCGTACGGACACGGGCCCCAGGGCGGGACCGGCCATGCGGTCGGCAGCGATGGTCGTTGACCTCGTCCTCATCGGCACGGCCATCACGCTCGGGCCCATTCACAACAGCGCCTTCATCCTGCTGCTCTCCGCCGACGGAGGCGTACGCAAGGGGCTGGCGTTCATCCTGTCGTGGCTCGGCAGCCTCGTGCTGGTGATCGCTGCTGTGATCCTTCTGACGGGCGGCACGCCCCCGGCGCGCCAGAGTGTTCCGTCGACGGCGGCGCTCGCGGCCAAGCTGGCCCTGGGCGTGGGGCTCGTCGCGTACGGCGAACACAAGCGGCGCAGTCCGCCTCGCCCCCGTCGCTCACCCAAGTGGATGGCGGGACTGGACCGCGCGTCCGGATGGGCGGCGGCCGGACTGGCTGTCCTGCTGCAGCCCTGGGCCATGGTCGGTGCCGGAGCCGCCACGGCGGTGAGAGCGGATCTCTCCTCGGTGGCGTCCACGCTGGCCCTCACGGGGTTCTGTGTGCTGGCCACGTCCAGCCTGCTGGCGATGGAGCTGTACACCACCTTTTCGCCCGTTTCGGCAGGGGCGAAGCTACGAGGGTTGCTCAGCTGGATCGACAGCCATCAGGACCAGGCGATCGTGTCGCTGTCACTTCTGCTGGGGCTGTGGCTGGTCACCAACAGCATCTACCAGCTCGTCGAGTGAGGGCGGCGGGCCCGGGCCGACCGCCGCCCCCCACCGTGCGGGCCGGAGCGCCGGGACCGGTCGCGGCGTCACTGGCCCGGTCGTGTGAGATTCCCTTCCCACCGCGAGCGTCCCGCGCGCCGGTCCGGCCCGCCCGCCGCGTTCGGTGATCCACTCCTTTGGAGGTGTGGCGCGAAGCGGCTCACTTTCCGATTCCGCCCCCCCTCTGCTCCCGAGAGACCGGCGCGGCGGCACCGCGTCGCCCTTCCTCCAAGCGACTGCCGGGCCCTCGACGGCCCGCCCGGCGGCGTTGTCTGCCGACCGACGGGCCGCACGGAGTGCCGAAGGAGAAGTCGTGATGGCAGCAAGTACCGGTGAGGCGCGGGGCGCCATGTACGCGCGACTCGTGGCGGGGCAGAAAGCGTTGGTGACCGGGGCGAATTCGGGCATCGGCAAGGCGACCGCGATCGCGCTCGGCCGGGCCGGCGCGGACGTCGTCGTCAACTACGTGGCCGGCGCGGACGAGGCCGAGAAGGTCGTGGACGAGATCAAGGGCTTCGGGGTCCGCGCCTACGCCCACCAGGCCGACGTTTCGCAGGAGGACCAGGTCGTCGACATGGTCGCCCGCATGGTCGAGGAGCTCGGCACCATCGACATCATGGTGGCCAACGCAGGCCTCCAACGGGATGCGTCGACGGTGGACATGACGCTCGCCCAGTGGCAGAAGGTCATCGACGTCAATCTCACCGGCCAGTTCCTCTGCGCGCGTGAGGCCGCCAAGGAGTTCGTGCGGCGCGGTGTCGTCCCGGAGGTCTCCCGGGCGGCCGGGAAGATCATTTGCATGAGCTCGGTCCACCAGATCGTCCCCTGGGCGGGCCATGTCAACTACGCCTCCTCCAAGGGCGGCGTGGGCATGCTGATGCAGACCCTCGCCCAGGAGCTGGCACCGCAGCGGATCCGGGTGAACGCCATCGCACCCGGCGCCATCCGCACCCCCATCAACAAGGACGCCTGGAGCACCCCGGAGGCGGAGGCCGACCTCCTGCGGCTGATCCCGTACCGGCGGGTCGGAGATCCGGACGACATCGCCAACGCTGTCGTCGCGGTGGCGTCCGACCTCCTCGACTACGTCGTGGGCGCCACGCTCTACGTCGACGGGGGGATGACGCTCTTCCCCGGCTTCGCCACCGGGGGCTGATCCCGCGGTGGCACGCCGGGCAGCGTCCCGGCGGGGCCTCGCCGGTCCGTGCTGCCGCCCGGGGATACGGAGGGCACGGGGCGCCGTACATCCGTGCGCTGCCCGGCACTCGGCGACCGCATGGCAGGAGAGACAGCCGGCGTTGCCGTGCGCGTACATCCGCGGAGTGCCGACCCCGGCCGGTCCCCATGCCGCCTCCTGCCGCAGCCACGGGCCGCCGCCGGAATCCGGGCGGATCGCGACCGCTCCGCCATGCCCCGGCCCTGGCCGCGCCGGTGCCACCGCAGCGCGGGCGGCCCGCATCCGTACCCCGTCCCGTCCGACACCCCGGGCGCGAATCATCGTCGTGTACGTGGCCATCTTCGCCGCCTTCCTCGCGGTGCTGCTGAAGATGCGGACCCGATGGCGCATCGCCGACGCGGGCGCGCCCCCCGCTGCCGTGTCCCAGGCCCCGGAAGCGGACACTCCGTACGGTCCTCGGGGGCAACGCCTGTCCACGGCGGCCGGCGCCGCTCCCGGTGAAGGCAACGACCGGACTCCTGGCGGTGCGTCGTGATGCCGGAGGTCATCGCCTGGGTTCTGGTACTCGCCGTGGCCGCCTACGCGTGCGCCGGAGGCACCGACTACGGAGCCGGATTCTGGGACCTGCTCGCCGGGGGAGCGGAACGCGGCGAACGCCCCCGCCGGCTCATCGACCATGCCATGGGGCCCGTCTGGGAAGTCAACAACGTCTGGCTGATCTTTGTCCTCGTCGTCATGTGGACCGGGTTTCCCACCCTGTTCCAAGCGGTCTTCGGGGCCCTGTGGCTGCCGCTGGCCCTCGCCGCCGTCGGCCTCGTGCTGCGCGGAGCGGGCTTCGCCCTGCGCAAACCCGTTCGTCGGCTCGCCCAGCGGCGTGTCTACGGAGCGGTGTTCGCCCTCTCCTCGCTCGTCACCCCCTTCTTCCTCGGGGCGGTTCTCGGTGGCATCGCATCCGGCCGGGTCGCGGTCGGCACCACCGCCTCGGCCGATGCCTGGGCCAACCCCACCTCCGTCATCGCCGGTCTGCTCGCCGTGGCCGCCGCCGCGTTCCTCGGCGCCGTGTACCTCTGGATGGACACGCACGGCGAGCTGGAATCCCAGACCGACGCCGATACGCAGGCCGGCCGGGCACCCGGCAACACCCTGTAGGTCCGCCGCCGTACGTCAGCGGAGCCGTTCGACGATGTGGTCGCCGACCCGCAGGGCGTTGGCGATGGCGGTCAGGGACGGATTCACCGCGCCGATGCTCGGGAAGAAGCTGGTGTCGACGACGTACAGGTTGTCCAGGTCATGGGCCCTGCAGTTGATGTCGAGGGCGGAGCTCTGCGGGTCCGTGCCGAAACGGATCGTGCCGGCCTGGTGTGCTGTGGCCCCGATCGGCATGCCCTTGTGGAGGTAGAGGCTGTGGTCCAGCAGGTGGTGCGGATGCATCCCCAGATGCCCGAGCATGGTCTGCAGTTCGTGCCGGAGCTTCATCAGCCCCGTCATGTTGTTCTTCTCGTCGATCGACAGGTGCACCCTTCCGTCGCCGTCCAGCGTGACGCGGCTGTCCGGCAGCGGCAGGTCCTCCCCGCACAGCCAGAAGTCGACGGCGTGATGCGCGAGCACCTCGAACGGCATGTCGGGCGAGACCTTCCCGGCCCAGCGCGGCGCCTCGCCGCGGATCTGTTCGGCGTCGGACTTCCCGAGCATCTGGATGCCGCCCAGCGGATAGTCGAACTCCTTCGATCCGAAGTACCAGTCGTTGAGCGCCAGAGTCTTCTGGAAACGGGTCGGGTTCGGTTCCTTCGAGACCGCCATCAGTGCCAGGTTGTTGTGCCGCATGTAGTGGCGTCCCACCACGTCCGAGCTGTTGCCGAGGCCGTTCGGATGCCGGTCGTTCGCGGACCGGAACAGCAGCGCGGCGGAGTTCACCGCTCCGCAGGCGACGACCACGATGTCGGCCGCGAAGGCTGCCGTCGAACCGTCGTCGAGCTCCGCGACCACCTTGGTGACCGTGCGCCCGGTCGGGTCCGTCTCCAGCCGGCGGACATCGGCTCCGGTGATCATGCGTACGTTGTCGTGCCGGAGCGCGGGGTCGACACAGATCACCTGGGAGTCGGACTTGCCGTTCACCAGGCAGGGGAAGCCGTCGACCCGGTTGCAGCGGATGCAGACGCTGTCGTGGGTGGCGTTGCCGTCGTCGTCCTGGGTGAGGTCGACCCCGATCGGCAGGTGGAAGGGGTGCAGTCCCTGCTTCTCCAGGTCGTCGCTGAGCTGCTGGATCCGCGGCTCGTGCCGGACCGGCGGGTGACGGTACTGGGCACTGGCCGGCCCCTCGGTCGGGTCCTCGCCGTGCATGCCGTGCACCAGGTAGAGGTGCTCGGCCTCGGTGTAGTACGGCTCCATGTCCTCGTAACGGATGGGCCAGGCGGGGGAGATGCCGTCGTGGTGCCGAAGCTCACCGAAGTCCTCGGGCCGCAGGCGGAACAGCGCCGCGCCGTAGAACTTGGTGTTGCCCCCGACGTAGTAGTTCACCTCAGGGGTGAACTCACGGCCGTGCCTGTCGTACCAGGTCTCGGACGCAAGATACCTGGCCTTCACGAACACCGCGGTCGAGTCCCAGTTGTCGATCTCCCGGGGCAGATAGCCGCCCCGCTCCAGGATCAGGACACGTCTGCCCGAGGGGGCGAGCCGGTGGGCGAGTGTGCCGCCGCCCGCGCCGGTACCGATGATGATGACGTCGTACGTCTCGTCGTCCGCCATGAGAGCTCCCGTTCTCGAAGTGACGCACGTGCTGTCACGGCCTCACAGGATCGCGATCGGATTGATGGGGGACCCGGTGGCCACGGGAAGCCGGAGAGGCGCGATGACACAGAGGAAGGACCACCGGTCCTCCGCCTCGCAGACCGGCACCAGATCCTCGAACTGCAGGTAGTCCAGCAGGTGCAGACCCATGGCGTGGACTCCCAGCACGTGGACGGGGAAGTCGACGCCCTCCGTCGTACTGGGGGCGCTGTCGTTGTTGCCGTCGCTGCCGAGCAGTGCGACCTTCCGGTCCGCCAGGAACTCCATGGCCGTGGGGTGGAGTCCGGCCCTGGCCTCTTCCGTGTCCCACGGCCCGAGTTCGTCGCGCCGGCGCCGGTGACCCACCCGGACGAAGAGCAGGTCTCCCCGGGTGACCCGGAGGTGGTGGGCGGACTCGGCAGCGGCGAGTTCGTCGCCGGTGACGGAGTCGCCCGGCTCCAGCCACGGGACACCGCGCAACCGCGGAATGTCGAGGAGAACGCCCCGGCCGACGATTCCGTCATGCGCCAGTTCCACCGACAGCTCGGTCGCTCCCCCCGGCGTCAGAGTGCTCGCCGGCACGCCGCCGTACAGCGTCCCGTCGAAGACCACGTGGCAGAGGGCGTCGAGATGGCTGTCGGCGTCCCCGTGCACGTTCGTGGCAATGCGGTCCCGTCCGAACTGCAGCCCTTCCGCGTGGATCTGGCCCGCCACTGCGCCGGTCATCACATGCGTGCAGGGATCGGGATTATCAGGCCCCTGCCGGGTTTCCACGGGCGCCGCCATCGTCACTGTCAGGCCCGATCCGACCTCGGCCGCCGCCGCCCGCACCTGCCGTGGCGTGATGTTGTCCAGCGCGCCGCGGCCGGCACCCCGGCCGTCCGGTCTCCGCACGCGCGCATAGAGACCGGCGAACTCGGTGGCGCTCACCGGGGGCCGTGCTGCGGGGCGCGGCTGTGCGGTCATGGGCCGTGATCCTCTCGGAGAGCCGCCCCGGCGGCTGCCCGGGCGGGCGCGGTGTCCCGGCTGCTGCCGGGGGAGCGTCGACAGGGTCAGCGGCCCTCCTCGTCGTCGAGCGCCTCATCGAGCGTGAGGGCGGCCATGATCAGGGACAGGTGGGTGAACGCCTGCGGGAAGTTGCCCAGTTGCTCCCCGGTCGGGCCGATCTCCTCGGCGAAGAGGCCGACATGGTTCGCGTAGGTCTGCATCTTCTCGAAGGCGTACCGGGCCTGGGGGAGCCGGCCCGCGCGGGCCAGCGCGTCGACGTACAGGAACGTGCAGAGACTGAAGGTCCCTTCGCAGCCGCGCAGCCCGTCGGGCGAGGCCGCCGGGTCGTAGCGGTAGACGAGGCTGTCGGAGACGAGTACGCGGTCCATGGCGTCGAGCGTGGACAGCCAGGACGGGTCCCTGGGGGACACGAACTCGGCCCTTGGCATCAGCAGCAGCGAGGCGTCCAGCACATCGCCGCCGTAGTGCTGGACGAAGGCCTTCTTTGCATCGCTCCAGCCGCGTTCCATGACCTGTTCGAAGATGGCGTCCCTCGTTCTCGTCCACCTGGCCGTGTCGGCGGGTTTGCGGAAGAAGTCCGCCAGGCGGAGGCCGTGGTCGAAGGCGACCCAGGACATCACCCGGCTGTACGTGAAGTCCTTGCGTCCGCCACGGGTCTCCCAGATGCCCTCGTCCGGCCGGTCCCAGGTGTCGGCGAGCCAGTCGAGCGTCCTGGTGAGGGCCTTCCACCCCGCGTACGTGACCTGTCGGCCGATGCCACGCCCCTGGGACAGCGCGTAGACGGCTTCGCCATAGATGTCCAGCTGCAGCTGGTCGGCGGCGGCGTTGCCCGCACGGACGGGGTACGAGCCCTGGTACCCCTCGAGATGTGCCAGGATCTCCTCGGGCAGATTCGGGTCGCCGTCGACCCGGTACATGGTCTGCAACGGCTCTCCGTCGGTGCCCTCGCGGTCATGCAGGCGTGCGACGAGCCAGTGGACGAACGCGGTGGCTTCCTCGACGAAGCCGAGGTCCAGCAGGGCACGGACGGACAGGGAACCGTCACGCACCCAGGTGTACCGGTAGTCCCAGTTGCGCTCCCCGCCGACCTGTTCCGGCAGCCCCATCGTCGCTGCCGCGATCATCGCCCCGGTGGGGGCGTAGATGAGCAGCTTCAGGGTGATGGCCGAACGGTGGACGAGTTCGGGCCACCGGCCCCGGTATCGCGAGCTGCGCAGCCACGTCTTCCAGAAGCGGACGACGTCCCAGTACTGTGCGGTGATGCTGTCGACCGTCGGGGGCGGAGGAGCCTCCCCGCCAGCGGCGCAGACGGTGAACACGACGCTGCCGGCCTCGCCGGCGTTCAGGGTCACCGTGCCCCGCACATCCCGGCCGTCGCGCTCCAACGGGAAAGTGCTCTGCAGGTGGGCGCTGATGCCGGGGGCCCGGAACAGGGCACCTTCGGGGCCGAGGTCGAGCTCGTGCTCGGCACGGCCGTAGCCGAAACGCGGCCGGCACGCGAGTTCGAAGCTGACGGTTCCCCGCACGACCCGCACCATTCGGACCAGGGCGTGCCGGTCGGTGGCGACACCCGTCAGGTCGGGAGGCATGTAGTCGATCACCTCGCCCACCCCGTCCGGCGACATGAACCGGGTCACCAGAACAGCTGTGTCCGGGTAGTACAGCTGCTTGCTGCTTCCCTCGGGATGATCCGGCGCCAGCTGGAAGTGTCCGCCGTGCTCGCTGTCGAGCAGGGCACCGAAGATGCTGGGCGAGTCGAAGCGGGGAGCGGCGAACCAGTCGATCACGCCGCGCGACGAAACGAGCGCGGCGGTCTGCAGATCACCGACGAGCCCGTGGTCTGCGATCGGCGGATAGCGTTCGTCCATGGTGGCTCCGGGGGTGTGGGAAGTCCCCCACACCACCCACTATCCGGCAGAACGGATCTCCGCGCCTGGGCTGAGGGAGGGAGGCGGACGGGCCCCTCCGCCCGCCGGTGTCACGGCGTGATCGCTCGCCCACGCCACGGCCCCTGCGCAGGCGGGGACGGACGAGCCCTTCTGCCCGCGGGCATGCCCCCCGCCGGGCGAACCTGCCGCCGCATTCAAGCAGGACACACGTGTCCTGCTTGACTCGGCAGATCGCTGTCCGCACGCTCCCGGGAGGCTGCCGACGGACCGGGCCGCCCCCGGCCCGGACTTGCGGGCCGTCCGCCCCACGGGCAGGCCGAGGAGGCCACGCGTGCACGAGAGCCGGACCGGACGACAGGTGACTCTCCGCCATCGCGACCACGAGGCCGTCGTCGTCGAACTAGGTGCGGCCCTCCGCCACTACGCCGTCGGCCGGCGGCCGGTACTCGACGGATTCGCGCCGGACGACCGGATCACCGGCGGACGCGGTCAGATCCTCGTGCCGTGGCCCAACCGGATCGCGGACGGGCGCTACCGCTGGGACGGCCGGGACCACCAACTGCCGTTGACCGAGCCGCAGAACGGCAACGCCATCCACGGCCTGCTCCGCTGGACATCGTGGCGGGTCGTCGAGGCGCAGGACGACCGCGCGGTGCTCGACACCCCCCTGTGGCCCCAGCCCGGCTATCCCTTCCACCTCCGGGTCCGTGCCGAGTACACCCTCGGCGACGGCGGCCTCGATGTGGCCGTGACCGCGCGCAACGTCGGCACGGGCGCCGCACCCTACGGAGTCGGCCAGCACCCCTATTTCGTGGTCGGCACCGCAGTCGTGGACGACGCGCTGCTGACCGTGCCGGCGCGCACACGGCTGCGCACCGACGACCGGGGACTTCCGGTCGCCGCCGAACCGGTTGCGGGCACGCCCTACGACTTCCGTGCACCACGAGCCCTCGGCACACAGCGGCTGGACACACCGTTCGGCGGGCTCGACCGGGACGCGCACGGGCGGGCCGCGGTGCGCCTTACCCATCCCTCCGGCACATGGGGCACGGACGTATGGCTCGGCGAGGGCGTCGAACACGTACAGCTCTACACCGGGGACACCCTGCCCGAGAGCGAGCGGCGCCGCGCTGTCGCCATCGAGCCGATGTCGTGCCCTCCGGACGCGTTCCGCAGCGGTACGGGACTTGTCGCTCTGGGGCCCGGTGAGGAGCACACACTCCGGTGGGGGATCACCCCGTGGCAGGAATGACGGCTGCGCCGTGATGCTCGGCCGGACCACCGTCGGTCCGACGGCCATGCGCGAACCGGTGCGGCCGACCGGCTTTCTCCCGCTGCCGTTCCGTCGTCGGCCGGTCCGCTCGCGAAAGAGTTCTCCATGACGACGAATCAGGTCTTCATCGGTGTGGGGCTCACCCTGGTGCTCGCCGTCGGTTCGCAGATCCTGGCCGGCCGGCTGCGCATCCCGGCGCTCATCGTGCTGCTGCCGGTCGGGTTCACCGCCGGGGCGCTGGTGGACGACCTGGATCCGCAGCGCCTGCTGGGCCCGGCGTTCTCGCCACTGGTGTCGCTCGCCGTCGCGGTGATCCTCTACGACGCGGGCCTCGGGCTCGATCTCGGAAACCTGAAGGGTCATACCCGCGTCGTCGTCCGGCTGATCTGGATCGGCGTCCTGGTCAGCTGGGTGCTCGGCACGCTGGTCGCCGTCTTGCTGCTGGACATGGACCGGCGGGCGGCCGTCATGCTGGGTGCGATCCTCGTGGTCTCCGGGCCGACCGTGGTCGGTCCGCTGCTCAGCCTCGTCCGGCCGAAGCAACGGCTGCAGCACATCCTGGTCTGGGAGGGCTCGCTCATCGACCCGGTCGGCGGCATCCTTGGGGCGCTCGTCTTCCACCTCGTCGAAGCGAGCGGCGGCCGTCATGCCGGGTTCGGCGTAGTGAAGTTCCTCGGCAGCGTCGGCGTGGGACTGGCGGGAGGCGTCGTCGGAGCCGCGCTGCTGTGGGTGCTGCTCCGGGTGCTCCGGCTCGGCGAGGTCCTCGGGACGACAGCCCAGCTCGCCGCGGTGATCGCGGTGGCGGCCTTCTGCGACGTCGTCCGTGAGGACACCGGGCTCATCGCTGCCGTGGTGATGGGACTGGCAGTCGCCAACCTTCCACGCTTCGACGTCCCGGCGCGCCGTCCCTTCTTCGAGACCCTGGTCAGCCTGATCCTCGGGCTGCTCTTCATTTCGATCTCGGCCACCGTCGCCCCGCAGTCGCTGCGCCACGTGGTCCTGCCCGCGCTGGGCCTGGCCGTCGTGCTGGTGATCGTGGTCAGACCCCTGGTGGCGGTCCTGTCGACGCTCGGCACGGACCTGTCACGGGGTGAGCGGGGTTTCATCGGCTGGATGGCCCCCCGCGGGATCGTCGCGGCGGCGACCGCCTCGACCTTCTCCGCCGCCCTGGTGGCGAGGGGAATCGGCGGCGCTTCGAAGATTCTCCCGGCCACGTTCGTCGTCATCGTGGCCACGGTGACGCTGTACGGGCTGACGGCGCCGGCCGTCGCCCGGCGGCTGGGCGTCGTGCGGCCGGCCCGCTCACGCCCGCTCCTGGTCGGCGGTGAGCAGTGGGTGGTGGATCTCGGGCTGGCACTGAGATCGGCGGGGCTTCCGGTACTGATGTGGGCCGGGCCGGAGCAGCAGCATGAGCGCATCGGACAGGCCGGACTCGACCTGGCCCCGGGGGAACTGCTGGCCGCCGCCACCGGTGAGCGGGCCGAGCTGGAGGGCATCACGGCGGTGTTCCTCCTGACCGCCGAGGACGACTTCAATGCGCTGGCGGCCACCATCCTGCGCGGCAGCGTCGAGGGATCCGTCCATCGCGTCGGTGCTCCGCGCGAGAGCCTCGGCGTGGTCGCCCCGTTCATGGGCGGCGAGGTCTTGTTCGGCACGGAACTGACCGGGGCGGTGCTGACCCGGAGGTAAGAGGACGGGGCGTCCATCGTGACCAGGCCCGCGGACCAGGCCGCGCCGGCCGACTGGGACACGCTGTTCCTCGTCCGGGGCGACGGCCGGCTCGATCCGGTCACAGAGGAGAACCGCCCGCTGCCCGGGCCGGGCGACTTCGCCGTCCTCCTGGCTCCCGCCTCCGGCGGACGTCCGGCCGCGCCTCCCGCTGCGGCCGGAGTGTGACGCCGCAGGGCCCGCACGAAAAAGCGGATGCGGGCCGAGATGATCCTCGACCCGCATCCGCTCCGTCTCCTGCGAAGGGAGACCTTCTGGTGTCCGAGGGGGGACTTGAACCCCCACGCCCGATAAAGGGCACTAGCACCTCAAGCTAGCGCGTCTGCCATTCCGCCACCCGGACAAGGTGTCTGTCTCGCGGGCCGTGCCCGTTCCGACGTGGAAAACAATAGCAAACATTCGGGGGTGCTCGATCACGCCACTGGCCGTGTGAACGGCGCGTGACGGGGGACGGGCGCCCTTGGGTGTGCGGGCCGGGCGCGGGAGGATGTGGGGGAGCACCAGGGTGACAGTGGAAGGAAGCAGCGTGAGCGAGACGAACAAGGCCGGCGGCCTGTCCGGCGAGGACGAGGTCGTGGACCTCTGCCGTGAGCTGATCCGGATCGACACCAGCAACTACGGAGACCACTCGGGCCCGGGTGAGCGGGCGGCCGCCGAGTACGTCGCGGAGAAGCTCGCCGAGGTCGGGCTCGAACCGAAGATCTTCGAATCCCACAAGGGGCGTGCCTCGACCGTGGCCCGGATCGAGGGCGAGGACCCGTCCAGGCCCGCGCTGCTCATCCACGGGCACACCGACGTCGTGCCGGCCAACGCCGAGGACTGGACGCACCACCCGTTCTCGGGCGAGGTCGCGGACGGTTGTGTGTGGGGGCGCGGCGCCGTCGACATGAAGGACATGGATGCGATGACCCTCGCGGTCGTCCGTGACCGGATGCGCAGCGGCCGCAAGCCCCCGCGCGACATCGTGCTGGCCTTCCTCGCCGACGAGGAGGCCGGTGGTACGTACGGTGCGCGGTATCTCGTCGACAAGCACCCGGATCTCTTCGACGGTGTGACCGAGGCGATCGGCGAGGTCGGCGGCTTCTCCTTCACCGTCAACGAGAAGCTGCGGCTCTATCTCGTGGAGACGGCCGAGAAGGGCATGCACTGGATGCGGCTCACCGTGGACGGCACCGCCGGGCACGGCTCGATGACCAACAGCGACAACGCGATCACCGAGCTCTGCGAGGCGGTCGGGCGGCTCGGCCGGCACAAGTGGCCGGTCAGGGTCACCAAGACCGTACGGTCTTTCCTCGACGAACTGTCCGACGCACTCGGCACCCCCCTCGACCCGGAGGACATGGACGCCACGCTCGACAAGCTGGGCGGCATCGCCAAGATGATCGGCGCCACCCTCCGCAACTCCGCCGCCCCCACCATGCTCGGCGCCGGCTACAAGGTGAACGTGATCCCCGGTCAGGCCGTCGCCCATGTCGACGGTCGTTTCCTGCCCGGCTTCGAGGACGAGTTCCTGGCCGACCTGGACCGCATCCTCGGCCCGCGGGTGAGGCGCGAGGACGTGCACGGCGACAAGGCGCTGGAGACCAGCTTCGACGGCTCCCTGGTCGACGCGATGCAGATCGCGCTGAAGGCGGAGGACCCGATCGCCCGCGCCGTCCCGTACATGCTCTCCGGCGGCACCGACGCCAAATCCTTCGACGACCTCGGCATCCGCTGCTTCGGATTCGCGCCGCTGAAGCTGCCGCCGGAGCTCGATTTCGCGGGCATGTTCCACGGTGTCGACGAGCGGGTGCCGGTCGACGGCCTCCAGTTCGGTGCGCGGGTACTCGACCGTTTCATCGACAACTGCTGAATTACCGCGCCCTGTTCCACCGGTATTCGTCAGCGTGTGCGTACGTGACCGGAACGAGTGAAAGGGGTCATTGCATCGTAGCCCGATCACTTATTCCTCGTTACAGGTGATGCGGTCCGCGGCTGGGACCGCATTGCCAACTAGGAGGAATAATGATCAAGAAGATCGTCGCCGCTGCGGCAGTCACCGGTGGTCTGGTGCTGGCGGGTGCGGGTATGGCCGTCGCCGACTCGGGCGCCCAGGGTGCCGCGGCCGGCAGCCCCGGTGTGATCTCGGGCAACACCATCCAGGTTCCCGTGCACGTGCCGGTGAACCTGTGCGGCAACACGGTCTCCGTGATCGGGCTGCTGAACCCCGCCTTCGGCAACTACTGCGCCAACTCCTGACGTTGTGCGTCGACCCGTAAGGGTTTGAGCCCGTCGGCCCCGGAGCGCACGCCATGCGCTCC